>JAVBSN010000011.1:0-106841 GCA_031547045.1 Lachnospiraceae bacterium | reverse complement strand
AATATTAGGGATATATCCTATGTATTGGATAACATATCTAATAGCATTTTTATATTTTTTTATGAAAAATAGAGGATTTTATACAGATACTCCTAAAATTAAAATTTTACTTACAGCAATAGGAATGGATGGTTATACATGCTGGTTTGGAGATAATTTTTATTTGTTAGGTGAATGGTTTTTAGGTTGTATTATAATCTTATATATATTATTTCCACTAATTAAATTGGGTATTGATAAGAAACCAGTACTTACTGGGATTATAATTGGACTAGTATATATTCTAACATGTATTTTATACGAAGGTCCTATGCCATTGCAGTGTGTATTCTTAGTAAGAATACCAGAATTTGCATTTGGTATGTATTTTGTTAAATATGGATGGAAGGTAAAACTTCCAATAGCAGCATTATGTACAGTGATTTTAGTTATTAGCAGTTTTGTGGATTTATCTATGATTCATACTGTATATGTAACTGTTGTTATGGGAATAGTGTCATTTGTATTACTTACATATATATGTAAGTTTATAAAAACACAAGTGTTTTATAATATATGTGAGAAAATCGGAAAATACTCTTTTGCTGTATTTCTATGCCATCATGTGTTGGTTCAAGAATTGGCATATCATTTTACAGGTAAGGTAATTGGAAGAACAGAAAATTATATATTATTTTTGTTATATATAATTCTAACAGGAGTTGTTGCTAAGGCATTATATACATGTAATAACGTTGTTATAGGTAAAATTAAAGAAATAGGGTTAATGAAATAACTCAGGGGATGATTTTATATTTAAGGTTGTATACTTATATATGAAGTTGTCCCTTAAGCATTTTATTACCGATTTTCTATAAAATATATAATTTGCCAAATTAACGTACAAGTGATAAAATGGTAGGGAGTTTTGTGGAAAAATTTAAAAGTAGTATTTGATGATAAGATTAAGTAAATACTATATGATATTATAGATGATTTAATAAGAAATAGAAGGGAATAATAGATATGATAAGGTTTAATATACCAACGCGAGTAGGCGGAGAGGAATCATATATTTTAGAAGCAATTGAAAGTAAAAAAATATGTGGTGATGGAATATTTACTCAAAAGTGCAATAAGTGGATAGAGAATAAAACTCATACAGCAAAAGCATTATTAACTACATCATGTACACATGCTACTGAAATGACAGGACTTTTAGCAGATATTCAACCAGGAGACGAAGTAATTATGCCTAGCTATACCTTTGTTTCCACAGCCGATGCCTTTGTATTAAGAGGGGCAAAGGTAGTGTTTGTAGATATTAGACCTGATACAATGAATATAGATGAGAATTTAATTGAAGCAGCAATAACTAATAAAACAAAAGCAATAGTTCCTGTTCATTATGCAGGTGTAGGATGCGAGATGGATACTATAATGGATATTGCAAAACGTAATAATATTTTAGTAATTGAAGATGCTGCACAAGGTATTATGAGTACTTACAAAGGACAGGCATTAGGTGCTATTGGAGATTTTGGATGCTATAGTTTCCATGAGACCAAAAATTATAGTATGGGTGAAGGTGGAGCACTTTTAATCAAGGATCCACAAATGGTAGAAAAAGCAGAAATAATAAGAGAAAAAGGAACAAATAGGAGTAAGTTTTTTAGAGGTGAAGTTGATAAATATACGTGGGTGGCAGCAGGATCATCTTATCTGCCTAGCGAATTGAATGCGGCATACTTATGGGCGCAACTAGAAAAGGCACAAGAAGTATATGATGATAGAATGAGTAGTTGGAATAAATACTATGATGCACTTAAAGAGCTTGAAAATAAAGAATACATTAATCTTCCTATTATTCCTAAGGAATGTATTCATAATGCACATATGTTTTATATAAAGACTAAAGATGAAACTGAAAGAAGTAAATTGATTAATTATTTAAAAGAAAAAGATATTAAATCTGTATTTCATTATATTCCACTTCATAGTTCCCCTGCTGGAAAGGTATTAGGCGAGTTTCATGGAGAGGATGTATTTACAACAAAGGAGAGTGAAAGACTTCTAAGACTGCCAATGTATTATGGTTTAGGAGAGGATGTATATAAGGTTGCTGATGTTATTAAGACCTTTTATCAATAGTCAAGAAGGGTTTTTCGTAATTATTTATGGATAAAGAATTATCAAAAAGTGCATTAAATAGAAAAGCGTTTATAGCTGGAATATTCTATATAATAACTCAACTTGTAGTTAGGGGAATTACATTTTTTATAACTCCTATTTATACTAGAATAGTATCTACATCACAATATGGGGACATAGGGACTTATGAGTCGTGGCTTTTAATTACGGTGCCCATAATGTCGCTTTGTTTGTTTCGTAGTATAGAAACTGCCAAATTCGATTTCCCCAATAAATTTGAGGAATATATTTCAGCAGTACAGACTTTATCATATATATCAATTTTTGCTTGTTTTACTGTTATTACTTTGTTTTTTAAAAATAAATTTATAGAATTTTGCGGTATGAATCAGTTGATGTATGTATTTATGATTTTGTATACATTTGCTTATACATCAACTTTGTATTTTCAAAGAAGAGAAAAGCAACTTATGAGATACAAGCATAGTACAATAATTACTGCAATAACTATGATTCCAGCAACAATTTTATCTTTATTGCTTATTTATCTAGGTAGCATTAATGGATATGAGGATAAGTTAGTTGATTTAAGAGTAATAGGATTTTATACTCCACAGATAATAGTAGGAATTGCTGTTGCATTTTTAATATGGAAAAGCGGGAAACTGCTAATAAAGAAAGAATATTGGAAATATGCATTAGCGTTTAGTATACCATTAATACCTGAAATGTTATCAATACAAATTATGAATCATTCAGATAAAATAATGATTAATAAAATGGTAGATGCTCATAGTGCAGGTTTGTTCTTTTTAGCAACAACAGTTTCATTTATTATATGGATTATTGAAGATTCAGTATGGAATGCATGGTTGCCATGGTTATATGAAAAAATATCACGTGGAGAAATTGAAGAGATAGAAAGCCCTTGGCTAAAAATGGTATATATATTTGGATATATATCATGGTTATTAGTTGCTCTTGCACCAGAGCTTGTATTAATTCTTGGAGGAAAGAAGTATGCTGAGGCTGTTTATTTAATAGCACCTATGGTAACAGGAGTATTATTTAGATTTTTTAGTTATTGTTATACAGCGGTTCAGAATTATCACAAAAAGACAAAATTTGTTGCCTTTGGTACTATAACAGCTATGCTCATAAATGTATTACTAAATTATATTTTTATTAAAATATTTGGTGGTATTGCGGCAGCATATACAACATTAATTAGTTATTTTGTTTTATTTGTATTACAAGGTTTTATGGAAAAGAAAATTACTGGAATGAGAATAGCACCATTATCAAAGATGATACCATTATCAATAGGTTTCTTTGCTATAAATACAATAACTATGTTTACGTTTCAATTAAAATGGTATATACGTTATATTATTGTTATTATAACCATAATAATTATGATAAAAATTATGTTACCAATGGTAAAACAGATTATTAAACAAATTAAGAGAAAATAGGAGCACAAAAATGTTAATATCAATTTGCATTCCTTGCTATCGCTCAGCAAAATTATTACCTGCAGTAGTAAGCAATATAAAAGAAAAATTCACACAAAGACCAGAAGATTATCAAATAGTATTAGTAAATGATTGTTCACCAGATAATACTTTTCAAGTTATACAAGAGCTTTGTAATGAGGATAAGAATATTATTGGAGTAAATCTTACTAGAAATTATGGACAGTCGTCTGCAAAGATGGCGGCATTGCAATATGCAAAAGGTGATATTGTTATATTCATGGATGATGATGGACAACATCCAGCAGAGGGAATTTTTGTTTTAGTAGATAAACTTAACGAAGGCTATGATGTAGTATATGCTCATTTTGCAAATAAGAAACATACGTTGTTTAAAAGAATAACTAGCAACCTTCATAATTGGTTAGCAGAAAAAATGGGTAATAAACCTAAAGGAATACATCGCTCATCTTTTTCAGCTTGGAGTAGACCAGTAGCAGATGCAATTAGAAAATATAATAGCCCTTTTGTTTCTATCGGTTCATTTATGATGCAAATCACTACAAATTATGCTAATGTTCAGGTTGAACACAAAAAGCGTATAGCAGGAAAGTCTGGATATACATTAAGAAAATTATTTAAATTATGGCTAAATATATTTATTAGTTTTTCTATGGTACCATTAAGAATAGCATCATACTTAGGATTTATATTTTCTACTGGAGGTTTTATATGGGGTATAATTTTAGTCATTAGAAGATTAATAAACCCATCTATTGTAGCAGGTTATACTAGCAATATGGTACTAACATTGCTAATTGGTGGAATAACTATGGTTATATTAGGTATTATGGGAGAATATGTGGGAAGAATATATATGACTATTAGTGGATTGCCACAATTTAATGTTCGTCAAGTGGTTAATAGTGGAGAGGAAAATAGGGAAGATGATTAAGAATATTACAGATTCTTTTGTAGAGGAGATAGTACAGTTATCTCAAAAAGATATTCCAGAGAAAGTAAAAAATCAAGCCAAAATGAGTATTATAGATTATGTAGCGTGTACTTATCTTGGAGAATCTATGTTAAGAGAGCAAAATCAAAAATATTTGAATCTCTTATCTGATGATGTAGGTAATTCAATCATTATTGGTTCCCACAAAAAGACAACAACATATGCAGCCGCAATGATAAATGGAATAAATTCCCATGTAGCAGAATTAGATGATGGTCACAGGTATGGCATGATGCATTTAGCAGCTCCTATTATTACTTCATTATTAGCAGTTGCACAAAGTCATAAAATAGAAGGAATTCAGTTTATAAAAGGAATAGTAATAGGATATGAGGTAGCTATTAGAATTGCAAGTTCTATTCAACCAGGACATAAGTTAAAGGGGTATCATGCAACTGGTACATGCGGAACAATTGGATCAGCAGTAGGTATAGCAATAGCACTTAATTATACATCAGATCAAATAAAATCAGTTATTTCAGCAGCAGTTACAGATGCGGCTGGAGTATTAGAAGTAATAGATGATAGTTCACAATTAAAACCTTATAATATTGGAAGAGCAGCAGTAGCAGCAATTAATGCATCATACATTGGAGCATCAGGACTTGCAGGCCCCGATGATATATTGGGAGGGAAAAGAGGCTTTTTTAAAGTAATGGCTCAAGATGTGAATCTTTCTTATGTAAAGAATGGTTTTGAGGATAAGTATGCAATTGAGTTAATTTATAGAAAACCTTATGCCGCTTGTCGTCACTGTCATGCCGCAATAGAAGCTGCAATGAATGTGGCAGGGGAGAATCAATTTAGTATAAATGACATTGAAGATATTAAGATAGAAACTTACGGATTGGCAGTAAATGGACATGATCATATTGAAGTTAGAGGAACATCTTCAGCAAAGATGAGTACACCATATAGTGTAGCAGCAGCATTAGTATGCGGAAAAGCTGATTTTCAGCAATTTGAAGAAAAGTATATAGAAGATTCTCGTATTAATGAAATTATGAAAAAAGTAACTGTTTTAGAGTCAGAAGAATTATCAGCATTAGTTCCTAATAAACGTGGAGCTATTGTAACCATTAAGACAAGCTCTCAGGTGTTTACTAACAGAGTAGACTATCCTAAGGGAGAACCAGAAAATCCTATTAACAAAGAAGAATTAGAACAAAAGTTTTATTCGTTATTAAAGGCATCAGGAAAAGATGAAATACATGCAAATGAAGTATTATCAAAAATATGGAATATTGAAGATGATTTTGAAACGTTGATATTAACTATATAAATTTAGGAGGCAAGATATGGAGGCTACAAGAAAATTTCTAGAATCAATTAATTTACCAAGTGGAGATGCTTATGATTTACCAACTTCAAATAAGAGATTTAAGGACGGTGCACAATACCGTTTTGAGGTGCCAGGTATTCAAGGTCCTGCTACAATGAAGGCATTATTAGAACAGCTTGACGAGTATGGTATAGCTATTCATAGAGTAACACAGACAAAGGGAATTATGACTTTGTTAGATAGCGAGATTATAGAAATGGTACGCTTAGCAAAAGAGTATCAAGTACAATTAATCTTAGCTATTGGACCTCGTGCTACAACAGATACCAGTGCTTCTGTACATACCTCAGAAGGACAACGTATGGGTTATAGATTAAGAGGGCAAGAGCAGGTTGTTCGCGCAGTAGAAGAGGTAAAAAGAGCAGCAGCTTTAGGATGTCGTGGATTTATGGTATATGACGAAGGTTGCCTTTGGTTACTAAATGAAATGAGAAAAAGTGGTGAGATTCCAGCAGATTCACATTTTAAAATATCAGCACATACAGGACATGGTAATCCTTGTTCCGCAAGATTATTAGAAAGTATAGGAGCTAATTCCTTTAATCCAGTAAGAGATATTCAATTACAGATGTTAGCAGGAATTCGTCAAGCTATTGATATACCAATAGATATTCATACAGAAAATCCAGCATCATCAGGTGGATTTATTAGGCATTATGAAGTGCCAGAAATGATTCGTACCGCTGGGCCTATTTATTTAAAGACAGGTGGATCTGTTGCAAAAACTCATAGCTGGGATACATCTGTTGATGATGCAAAGAAGAGAGCAAAACAAGTTGTGTTAGTAAAACGTATGATTGATCAATATTATCCGGAAGCAGTAGCCTCTAAAAAGGGATCTATTGAATAAAGAGGGAACTAATATGAGAGTAAAAGTCGAAGATATTTACGAGATTTCAAAAGAAATATTAATAAAAGCTGGTGTGCCGTCAGAACACTCAAGTATTGTTGCAGATACAATAGTATACGCACATACTAGAGGAAAACATACACATGGGCTAGGGCGTATACCTATATATTTAAGAAAAATAGAAGAAAATCTTATGGATGCTGCTACTACAATAAAAGTGATAAACGATGAAGAAGCAGTATATCATATAGACGCAAACAATGGTTTTGGTCAAGTTGCTACCTATTATGCAATGGAAAAATCAATAGAAAAGGCAAAGAAATATGGTATAAGTTTTGCAGGAGTAAAAGATAGTAATAATTTTGGAACAGCAGGATATTTTGCAAAAATGGCAAGTGATAATCATATGATAGGACTTGTATTTGCTAATTCTGCACCAGCTATTGCCCCTACAGGTGGGGATAAGCCACTATTTGGTACTAATCCTCTAAGTATATCTTTTCCTATGGAAAATGAAGATTGTCCATTTATTTTTGATATGGCAACTTCGATAGCAGCAAGAGGTAAGATTCGACTTGCTGCAAAAAATGGAGATTCAATACCCGAGGGATGGGCTTTGGATGAAAATGGACATGCTACAACAGATGCTGAAGAAGCATTAAAAGGATCAATGCTTCCAATTGGTGGATATAAGGGCGTAGGATTATCTATGATGGTAGATGTATTGGCAGGTATGCTTACAGGCGCTGGCTTTGCAGGAAATGTAAAAGGGTTGAACCATAAAACAGATTTATCTCGTAATGGACATGCTTTAATAGTGATAGATATTGAGAGGTTTATGGAATGGGATGAATATTTAGAACGAGCAGAGTATTTTCAAAGTCAGGTACATGAATGTGGTGGAGAGTTACCAGGAGAAGGTTCATATAAAAAAGTTATTGAAAATTCAGATTATGTAGAAATACCAGATAAACAGGGATTCGAGATAAATAGTATTGCCGAGGAGTTTAAGTTAGACACTCGTTTGGGATAGATTAGAAGTAGGCAATAGGTAATGGAGGAACATATGGAACAAGATAATAAACAAGTAGCAATTGTATTGGGAGGTATAATTGTACATGGAGAGTTAATTAAAAAATTAAAAAATAGAGGTTATTATACAATTCTTATTGATTATTTTGATAATCCTCCTGCAGCAGAATTTGCAGATGAACATTCCAAAGAGAGTGCATTAGATTATGATAAGGTGCTAGAAATTGCAAAAAACCGAAATGCTAATCTAGTTATAAGCTCATGTTTAGATCAGCAATTAGTAGTAGCAATGAAAGTATCTGAAGAATTAGGGTTACCACACCCATTTTCAAGTAAGACAGCAACGGAAGTAACTAATAAAAAATATATGAAAAAAATCATGATAGATAATGGGATTAAGACTTCAAGATACTATCAGGTTAATAGAGAAACAGACTTACAAAAAATAGATTTAGAGTATCCTCTTATTGTGAAACCAACAGATAGTTGTGGGTCAGCAGGAGTATGCAAGATAGAATCTGAAGAGGAATTATCAGAAGCAGTAGAAAATGCATGCAAATGGAGTTGGACTAAGGAAGCTATTGTAGAAGAATATAAAGAAGGCATGGAAGTAAGTGTATATTCTTATATTAAAGATGGAAAAGCCTCTGTAGTGACCACTTCTCATAGAATTAGTGTAATAGAAAAAGATAAAGTTAGATGTTTCTGTGCAGTAAGTCCAGCTAATGTTAATGAAAAAGCATTAAATAACATGGAAAGGATTTCAAATCAAATTGCTCAAGTATTTAATTTAGATAATACACCTTTATTTTATCAATCTATAGTTAAGGGCGATGAAGTAAATGTAATAGAATTCTCACCAAGATTAGGAGGAGGATTATGTTATAGAACTATGCAGTTAAATGCAAAATTTGATATGCTAGATGCTTCTATTGATTCTTATTTTGGAATTAGTACAGACGATATGCCTAAAAATGAAGAAACATATTATTTGATACATCAAATATATGGAAATGACGGAGTATATGATCATCTAGAAGGTTATGAGGAATTATTAGAGGAAAAAATAATTGAAGAAATATTTTTCCATAAGACCAAAGGAATGAATATTAGCAATGAAAAGTCGAGTAGTGCAAGAACCGCAGTTATGCTTATTGAAGGAAAGACATCAGAGGAATATATTGATAAACTGCAAAAGGCAATAGATAACTTAGAAATTAGAGATCCAGAAGGGAAACCATTAATGGATAAAAGATTATATCTAAATAAAACAATATTGGAGGCTAAGGAAAATGCGTCATCAGTTATATAATAAAGATTTTGAATTTGTAAAGAGTCCTATAGAATTTAATAAATATACAGAAAAAGAACTTTTACAGTATTGTCTAGGTGGTGTACTATATATGCCAGCAATCAAAGATTTAAGAAAAGCACTTATTGATAATAAAATGCCAGGAATGACATCAATGGTTATGTGTTTTGAAGATGCTATTGATGAAAAAGATATTCCAAAGGCAGAAGAAAATGCTATTGAGTTCCTACGTTTTGTAAAGCAAGAAAGTGAAAAAGGGAATCTATTAGATGAAAATATACCTTTGATTTTCTTTAGAGTACGTTCTATAGAACAATTTTATAGTATTGCATCTAAGTTAGATGAGGAAACTATAGCTATATTAACAGGATTTGTATTTCCTAAATTCTCACAGAAGAACGGAATTGCATATTTTTCTAAATTGCATGAGCTTAATAATAAATATGGAATTATCCTTTATGGTATGCCTATATTAGAAGGAAGAGAAATTGCATATAAAGAAAGCAGATTTAATGAATTAATGTGTGTAAAAACTATATTAAACTGTTATAAGGATTTAGTATTAAATGTTAGAGTAGGTGGAACAGATTTCTCGGCATGTTTTGGTGTGCGTAGAGGAATTGATTATACTATTTATGATATTATGCCAGTACGTGATTGCTTACTGGATATTTTAAATGTGTTTGGACGAGAAAATGATTATGTTGTTTCCGGACCAGTGTGGGAGTATTTTTTGGCTAATAAAGATATGAAATTTGAGTCACTTCCAGAAAATAAGTTTAATCATTCAATTTTAACAAGAACACCAATTGTAAATAGTGCAGTTGATGGATTATTAAGAGAGGTCATTAATGATAAGGCAAATGGTTTTGTTGGAAAGACAGTAATTCATCCTACACATCTTCCTTATGTAAATGCTCTACAGGCAGTAACAGAAGATGAATATAACGATGCTGTTCAGATTTTAAATGCATCTGGAGGAGTAATAAAAAGTAGTAACCAAAATAAAATGAATGAAGTTAAACCACATTCTAGTTGGGCACAAAAGATTTATAAACGAGCACAGATATTTGGAGTAATTGAAAATGAAGATAGTTACTTCAAACTATTTTCAGGTGCAAAATAGGAGAAAAGTATGAAAACAATAACTACACCCATTTCTGATAGTGTAATAAAAGAATTATCAGTTGGGGATATGATATATATTTCAGGTACTATATATACAGGAAGAGATGCAGTGCTACCCAAAATTATTAATTTGATTAATAATAATCAAATAGAAGACACTTCTATTAAGTTACAGGGAAGTGTTATTTTTCATACAGCAGTAAGTGTTGCAGGAGTAGGACCTACATCTAGTAATAAATTTGAAATCGAGAGCAGTATTCCAATACTTTCTAAGCATGGAGTGAAACTTCATCTAGGAAAAGGAGAATTAAGTCAAAATACAATAAATGAATTAAAAGAAAATAATTCTGTATATGCAGTTATTCCTCCAGTTACAGCATTACTAGAAAGTAAAACCATTAGTCATAAAGTAGTTGCATTTCCAGAAGAAAGAATGGAAGCAATGCATGAACTTGAGGTAATAGAATATCCCGCAATAATTGCTGTAGCTCATGGAAAATCAATTTATGATAAGTAGAGGTTAAAGATGGATAAAGAACAAATAATTGAAAAAGTAAAACAGACATTAATAAAAGCTGGATCAACCTTTACAGAAGATAAGATGGAAATGTACTGTAATAGTATAAAATCAGAAGAAGAGCCAATGTCAAAATGGACAATGGAAAATATAACCCAAAATGCAGTGGTAGCAGAGAAAAATCAATCTCCCTTATGTGATGATACAGGTATTCCTCATATTATTTTACAGATTGGTAAAAATAGAAATATTTCAGGTGAGTTTATGGATGCACTTTATGAAGGAATTCGACAAGGATTAATGACTCTACCAGGAAGACCAATGGCAATTAAGGGAAATGATACTGAGAGGATAGATCAATCGGGTGGATTGGATAATAATTCAGAAGCAGTAGTCCCAGCACCAATAATGTTAGAATATGTAGAAGATGAAGATAGATTACGATTAATTATTATGTTGCAAGGCGGAGGTCCAGAAATAAGAGCTAAAACCTATAGAGTATTTCATAAGCATAATATGGACAATGTTATAGATGAAGTGGTTTCTTGGTCAAAGGAAGTAGTAGGGCAATTAGGTTGTACACCATGTACTTTGGCAGTGGGCATAGGAAGATCTCATTTCGAGGCGTCATCCATGATGCTTCAAGCCATGGCAGAAGGAAATTATCTAATTCAAAGTGAATATGAAAAAGAAATTACCAAAAGAGTAAATGAAACTGGTGTAGGAGCATTAGGATTAGGAGGAAATACAACAGTATTAGGAACTTTTTTGAAAGTAGGACCACAGCGTGCTAGTGGTGTAAGAATTGTTTGTCTAAGACCTTGTTGTTGTTTTGAACCAAGAAAAGCAAGCGTAGATTTATAATGAAGGGTACCAAAGAATGAATAAATTATTGCAGATAAAAGAAAAATTAAAAAACTCCCAACTCTTTAAAATAGTACTTATAAATGTAATATTGTTGATAGGTCTTATTCTAATTTTTCAACCAGTAGAAAAATTAGATGACTATAGAATGAAATTTACATTAGCAGGTGCGGCAACAGGAGAATATAGTTGTCATTTGCTATATAGCAATATAATTCTTGGATTTATATTAGAAATGATTACAAAATTATTCCCGGTTGTATCTTGGTATGAAGTATTTCAATATATAGTAATATTATTATCTTTTTGTGTAACAACATATTTAATATTAGAAAAGAAAATGGGAGTTTTAGGTAATGGAATTATTGCTGTATTACTATTTGTTTTTGGATATGAGGCATATATAAAATTAACATTTTCAAAGACCGCAGGGATTGCATCGGCAGCCGGAATAATATTACTATTAACTTTGTTAAGTAGTAAAAAATTCGAAAAAAATAATATACTCAAAATAGTATTAGCTATTTTTTTAATTACTAGTGGAGCCTTATTAAGATTTAAAGTTTTCAATATGATTTTTATTGTTTCAATATATATTATTTTATTTAAGGTTTGTTGTATGTATTTAGATACTCCGAAAGATGAAAGAAAAAATCTGTTGAAAAATATTGTAGTGCAATATTATAAAAAATTAATAATATTAGTACTTATATTTTGTACAATGTATGGAATGAAAATAGGTGGAAATTATTTATTTGGATTAAACAAAGAATGGAAAAATTATCAAGAATATAATTCACTAAAGGCTGAACTTCAGGATTATGGATGGCCAGATTATGATGACTTTTATTCTAAATATCAAGAACTAGGAATAAGTAGAGATGATTATAATATGTGGATAAATAGAAACTATTCTGATCCAGATATTTTTACAATTGAATTAATGCAAAAAGTGGTTGATTTTAAAGAGGAATATAAAGAGAAAAATGAAAATATTATATTTGATTTTTTAAAAGAATATCCAATGTTATTTTTAACAGAAGTAACATTTTATCCTATTTTAATATTGCTTATATGGTATTGCATGACAAGACAAAAGCATTCAAAATTATTTTTAACTAGTATAATTTCTATGGTAATGATAGTGAACTTCTATTTTTATTACATAGGAAGATACAAACAACATCATATTGATGTTGGAATGTGGTTTACGCTGGCACTTATTATAATATTTTGTATGGAAAAAGCTAATTTAGCTCGTGTTAAATATAGTGTAGTACCAATATCAATTCTATTTATTGTTTGGTTTATAAATTATAATTATGATTACTTAAAATCAAATATATATTATGAAGTTGATAAAATAGTAACTACAGAAGAGGCAAAGGAATTTTTAATAAATGCATCAGAAGATTCAAAACATTTATATATAACAAGTAACGCAGAAAATAAATATAGCTATATGGGATATTCTATATTTGAACAAATACCACCAAGTTCATATAGTAATATTTATTGTCTTGCAGATTATATGTATCCATCCCATAGGCCAGCATTAGATAATTTTGGCATATATAATATTTATAAAGAAATAATAAATAATAATTCTGTTTACTATTTTCAATCTTCTGATAATTCTGATATGCAGTTAAATATAATAATAAGTTATATAAGAGATAATTATGATAAAAATGCTTTTTATGAATGTGTAAAAATAGTAGATGGAATTAGTGTATATCGCATTTTTTCAAATGGTTATTATATAGATTCCAGTATAGTAAAAAATGAGCAAAATAATATTGTTTGTGAGGTTAAAGCAGAATTTTTAAATCCAGAGTATATTCAAATAGAAGGATATATATATAAAGAAAATGTTAATTCTTATTCTCAAAATATATATTTGGAAATGATAGACCAACAATCAAAATATACATCTTATCAGGTTTTGACTATGCATGAAAATCATTTAAAAAAAGATATTATGAATGGTAAATATGGAAAATTTTCAGAAGGCTATTCAGTATTACCAGAAGATTGGGATGAAAATGACATATATAATATTATTTTAGAATGTGAAGATGGAATATATAGAATTCCCATTGAAGTAAAGTAATTTGGATTTATATATTTAAGTTTGAGGTAAATAATTATGAATAAGAAAATAAAAGTATTAGTAGAGATTTTTATTATGTTAATGGTGGCCGTTGCAATTATTACTATAGAAAGATACCTTGTTTCTAATGAAATAATTATTACAAAAAGTGTGGATACTTCTATAAATATCACCAATCCAATAATATACGCTGAAAGTGTTGAAAAGGGAAATATAGGAATTAGATGGGAAAGCGTAGAAGATACCCAAAGCTATGTGATTTATCGTAAAGAAAATGGAGAAAAAGACTATAAAGAAATAGCATTAGTGGAGTCAAGTCAGTGTTACTATAAGGATACTCAAATATTAACAGGAAAGCAGTACTATTATTATATAAAAGCAGTAAATAATGTGGATAATAAAGATTATTATAGTGATAGCATATTGGTTAGTTCTTTTGTGGAACCAGTTAGTAATGTAAGGGAATATGTTGCAAATGGACATTTAACTATACAATGGAATCGTGTTAATGATTGTGATTGTTATTATGTTTATAGGCAAAAAGAAGGCAATAAAGAATGGGAATGGATTGATAGTGTTAAGCAGAAAGAAGATGCATATTATGATTTTGAAATTGAGCCAGGTGAAAAATATAGATATAAAATCAGGAGTTTAGTTAAAAATGATTATGGAAATACATATGGAGAATCTGTTACTTCTTCATGGATTACTACGATTCCCCTAACACCAGTTATCGAAGGACTAAGTGAAGATGGAACCTTAAGTTGGATTGTTTCAGGTGGCGCAAATAAGTATATGATTTATGAAAGTAAAGATTGTAATAATTGGAAATATATTACCACTACTAAAGAAAATAGATATATATTAACAGAGCCAAAAGAAGATTATTATTATTCTATTAAATCTTATTATTCTGATAAGGATATTTATAGTAATTATGCAGAAGGGTTACAATATAAACGTGTATTATATAATAAAAAGATATTTTTTGATGGCGATAGTATTATGTTTGGAAAAGTTCAAGATGGAGTATCGGCACAAGTAACATATCCAGATAGAGTAGGAATAGTATTAGGAAGTGAAATTGTTAACTTTGCAGAATGTGGAAAATCTATGGCTGCAACAGAGCATAAATCAGGAGAAAATGTTTCAGAGCAAGTAGAAAAAGGATTAATGGATTATACAGGTTATGATATTGTTTGCATCGGAAATGGAGCAACAGATTACAATTTTGATGTTCCGTTAGGTGAGGAAAACTCCATGGATATTGGTACATTTAATGGTGCTTTTAATTTTGTAATTAAAGAAATAAAGAGACAAAATCCTACAGCAAAAATTGTTATAATAACACCAACATATAGAGTATATAGAAGAGGAACAGGTGCTGATTATGGAATGTATTATGAAAATACTGTAGGCTTAACCCAGATGGACTATTGTAATGAACTTATTAAAATTGCTGAGAGAAATCAATGCTTTTTATATAATTTAGACTCTACAGGTATAATTAATCAAGATAATATTATGATTGCAACTATGGATGGGTTACATCCAATTCAAGAATATTATATAAAAATAGGAGATTCATTGGCTGAATTTTTACGGGAACAAGTAATGGATTAGCATGGAGGGAATTATATGTCAAAAAGTGAAAGTAATATAGCCAAAGGAATAGCTATTATATTTATGTATTTACATCATTTATTTGGAGATATAGATAAATGGACTAATAATCAAGTGCAAAGTTGGTTTTTAGATGAATCAGTAGCGGTATCAGTATGTGTTACTTTTAAGATTTGTGTTTCTATATTTGTATTTATAACAGCATATGGTATTTCTCGTAGTATGTCAGATAAGATTGATAAAGGAAAAATAAATATAAATCAATATGTTAATAGTCGATTAATAAAACTTTACTCAGGATTTTGGTTTATATATATTATTGCTAGAATAACTGGGTTTATGGGAAGAAGTGATACGGAAGTCTATGGAGCGTTTGGATTTGAAAGAATAGGATATGTAGTTATCGATTTTTTTGGATTAGCAAGATTTTTTGATACTCCAACTTTTTGTGTAACGTGGTGGTATATGTCATTAGCTATTGTTATTATAATCTTAATTCCAGTATTAAGATTTGCATACAAAAAATTTGGCGGTATTATTTTAATTTTATCAGTTTTAATGCTACCTAGTATATTGGGTTGGAATGGTGAAAATAAGATTAAAATCTATTACTATTTGTTAACTTGTGTTTTAGGTATTATAGCTGCAGAAAGTAATTGGTTTGAAAAGCTACGAAGTATTGTAGAAGATAGAAAGATTTATAGCGTTGTATTAAATCTTGTAATTGTAATTATGTTGGGCTTTACAATTTTAGTGCGAATAAAAATAGGAGCAGATTCATTTATAATTACTTACGCCTTGGCAGCATTAATAGTTTGTATTTTATCAATTTTTTGCATAAAAAAGATTAAGGTTATTAATAATATACTAGAAAAAATAGGAGAACATTCTATGAATTTATTTTTAATTCATACATTCTTTTATTCTTACTATTTTAAAGAGTATATATATGTGTGGAAATATCCTGTTTTAATACTATTTGCTTTATTAATAGTGACAATATTGACATCTATATTAATTGAATTTATCAAAAAAATAACATGTTATAATAAATTATTCGATTTAGTGGATAAAAAAATCAATAATTTATTGGAATAGTTTTAATGGCGTTGGAGGTAATATGATACAAAATCTTAGTAAATTAATGGATTATATTGCAAGAAATATTTTAAAGATAGTATTTCTTGTTTTCTTACTAGTAGCAATTATTATTAAGAGTATGTATAGTTTTTTGGACATGCCATACTTTGAAATTACTAATTTATATGATGTGGGAATGATGTTAGTAGCATTAGGAATATATGGAGTTATATATTGGAAGAGAGATTTAATACAAGAAAAGGGAAATTATTTGCTGGGGTTTATAATATTTATGATAATAGCAATAGGTTTTATTTACCTAGTACCTTTAAAGCCTTTCTCGGACATGCAACATGTATATGATGCAGCAATAAAGTTTGGAAACAGAGATTGGTCATCTATATTAAATGACGAGTATTGGAATACGTTTCCTAGTAATGTTAGATTGGGAGTGTTTTGGGGAATACTAATTTTTTTGCTACCAAAGTCCTTAATTACTATTAAAATATTAAATTCATTATTTGCATATGGAACCATATATTTTATAGCTAAACTATGTAAATTATACGGGTTCAAATACGATAAGATAATTTATTGCTACTTATTAATTTTCTCACCACTTATTATGTATATTAATCATATATATTTTGATATGCCATATTTGTTTTTCTGTGTTTTAGCAATATATCTTAATAAACGATATGATAATATTATATTTAGTGGTATGGCATTAGCAGTTGCGGCATATTTAAGAAAAAGTGCAAAGATATATTTAGTAGCGATAATAATAATTGTAGTATTTGATAAATTAAAATCTATTAAACCTTTTTCTATTAATAAGAAAATAGTAAAAGAAGCAGTGAAAATAATTTTAGCAGTAATTATATGCTTGGGAATTAGTCGATTAAGCATTAACTTTGTTAAAGGTATCTTTTATGGAGAAGATTATAAATCTTTTTCATCATGGAATCAGATATATATAGGGCTTAATGAAGAGCGTCTTGGTATGATGGATATGGATTTTAGTTATGATAGAACAGCTAAAGATGTTATTGATCGTATTGTAGACTATGGCCCAGTAAAAACAACAGAAATTCTTACAAAAAAGACTTTTTGGTTATGGACACAGGGGACCTACCAGGCTCAAAGATATGGATTTGGAATAGATACTCAATCAGAAGAAGAAAAGTTTGAATATTCAACGATTTTAACAAAACATTTAGTAAATGATAATCAAACTCTTCGTAGAATGATAAATGCATTTATGAGAGCTCAATATCTTATTCTATTTGCATTAATGATTATAACCCTATGGAAGAAAAGAGATATTTCCAATATAAGAATTTGGTATTATATTATTATAGCTACATTTTTAACTATGATAGTTTATGAACTCAAATCCAGATATATTTTTCAGTGTATGCCAGCAATGGCAATATTAGCATGTCAAGCATTAGAATATATACCTAATATTAAAGAACTGTTAATTAAGAAAGATTAATTTAATAATAAATATAAACTTATTAAAAAAGAGTATTTATAGGTTCAATAACCATAGCATATAAATACTCTTTTTTAATATATTAATATTTTATTAATAATGTTTTCCAGTTAGCTCAGACGGTTGTTGTATCATCAAAAATATGTTAATATTATTTAAAAGTAAATATAATACATATGTAAAAAAGGAGAGAAAACATGAAGTTACTTAAGAGAGTGTTAGCGGCCTTTCTATGTGTAGCTATGCTGATTTCTAATGAAGGAATAATTTCTTTAGCACAAGAAATTAATACTGAAGAGGGCATAGTTATAGAAAAAACAGTAGAAGATATTGATTCCACTGAGGAGGCTAACTTAACAAAGGATGCAGATAATGGAGAAAACAGTGATGTTATCGAAGGGGAAGATAATGAAGCAGAATTTCAAGCACCATTGCTAGATTATCTTGTTGTTGGAAGCGATTACATAGAAACTCCAGATACACAATATGTACTTATTGGACTTAATGATGATTCAATAATCATTGATTCAGCTATTTTACATTATACAAATAATAGTAATAATACACAGTATCAAGTGGCAGCAGATACCATTTCAGGTGATTCTTTATTATTTACAATGAATTTTGATAATGAAGATTATACAGGAGAATATTCTGTTAGTTCTATGGAATATATGGTTGGGGGTCAAATATATACTATTGATTTGGAAGCAATAGGAATAGAGGCACGATTTGGTGTTAATGTAGAAGTAGATGCTAATCCAGACGGTATAATTGTAGATGAAGAGAAAGTTGGTTTAAGTGATGCTGATATTACAATAACTGACTCAAAAGGAGATAGAGTCTCAGAAGAAGACTTTTCAGAAGTAATATCAGATAACACAACAAATGCTGTAGGCAGAGGAGCTAATGGCAATATAGTTGTAGTATTAGATCCAGGTCATGGTGGTAGTGATGGTGGAGCAAGTAGAACTTTTGATGGTGTAACTTATATTGAAAGAGATATTAATCTAAAGATAGCACAATATTGTAAGACTGAGTTAGAGCAATATCAAGGTGTTTCGGTATATATGACACGTACAAGTAATTCTACTGAAATGGATAGAGCTACAAGAGCATCTTATGCTAATAGTGTTGGAGCAGATATATTAGTTAGTATACATATTAATTCAACAGATGCACAAGTTGGTACAGCATCAGGATCTTTAGTATATGTACCTAACAGTAATTATAATACAACCGTAGCTAATGAAGCTAGAAATGTAGCAGATGCTATTTTAAAAAGACTAGAAACATTAGGTTTAACAAATAGAGGAACATTAACAAGAAATTCAAGTGATACAAGATATCCAGACGGTTCTTTGGCTGATTATTATGGAATTAATTATTATTGTAAACAATATGGATTCCCAGGAATAATCGTTGAACATGCATTTGTTAATAATCCATCAGATGCAAAGAAATATTTTGGATCTGAAGCATCCCTTAAGGCATTAGGTGTTGCAGATGCAACAGGTATAGCAGAAGCATATGGATTGTCAAAAGAAAAAGAATATAAAAATGGCGATGCAAAAGTAATGGCTGTCCCAGAATCAGATGGAGATACTTATATTTTTAGAGCATCAGGAATTCCTAAAGTACATGGTATGTTTTTTGCTGTGTGGAATAGTAATTCAACTAAGGTTAATTGGTATTGGGCAATTAAAGGAGTTGATGATGCTTGGTATACAAATTTTAAAGTAAGTGATTTTGGTTTGCTAGGAACATATAATATAGATGCTTATGCAGTACGTAGTAATGGAACCTATTATCAAGTAGGAACAACTGCTATTAAAATATCAGGTGCTACAACTGGAAAAATAACAACATCTAATGTAAATGCTAGTGCAGGAACATTTGATATAACTATTTCTGGAATTACATCTCCAGCAGGTATTAGTAAAGTAGAAATACCAGTATGGTCTGAACAAGATCAAAGTGATATGCATTGGTATACAGCGACTAAACAAAGTAATGGTAATTATACTGTTAAAGTAGATATAGCAAATCATAAATATAATTATGGAATATTTGCAATGGTGGTATATGTTACAGACGGTAGGGGTATTAGAGTAAGTACTGGGTCAAAATGCTTTAATTTTGAAATACCAAAGGCAAAGGTTTATGCACAGGATGCAGACGGTCAAAAGACATTTTATTTAATAGCAGAAAATGTACCTTATGCAAGAAAAGTAAAATCAGTTAGATTCGGAGTGTGGAATTCAGGATTAGATGATTTGCATTGGTATGGAGCAAGCAAAGATTCATATGGTAGATGGGTTGCCCTTATGCCAGTAGGTGCTTATAAGAAATCTGGTACTTATTGTACAGATGTATATATAGACTTAGATGATGGGCGTAGCTACAAGGTAGGAAGTACTACATTTAAGGTAGATAAACCAACAGCAAAAAGTATAACAGCAAGTAATCAAAATAATTCAGCAGGAACATTTGATGTAACAATTAAAGGAATATCTTCTAAATCAGGTGTAAGTGAAGTTAAAGTTCCAGTGTGGTCTATGCAAGACCAAAGTGATATATATTGGTATACAGCAACTAAGCAAAGTAATGGTGATTATACTGTTAAAGTAGACATAGCAAATCATAAATATAATTATGGTGTATTTGCAATGGTGGCATATGTTGTAGGTAAAAATGGAGTACAGTCAGATCCTATTAGTAAATGTATAAATTTTGAACAACCAACAACTATAGTTTCAGCATTTGACACACAAAGTCAAAGTGGACAAGAGTTCATTCTTATAGCAGAAAATACACCTTACGGGAAAAAAGTTACAGGAGTTAGATTTGGAGTATGGCAGACAGGTTTAAGTGACTTGAAGTGGTTTAGTGCATTTAAAGATGATTTAGGAAGATGGTTGGCTCCTCTATCTGTAAGTAGCTATAATAAAACAGGAGCTTTTTATACAGACTGCTATTTATATTTTGCAGACGGAACATCAAAAAAAGTAGGAAGTACTACATTTAGTGTTAAAAGTATTTCAGGAAAAAGTATTAATTTTAAAAATGTTAATGAAAGTGAAGGAACTTTTACAGTAGAGGTTACAGGAGTTACAGCACCTTCAGGGGTTAAAGAAGTAAAGATTCCAGTATGGTGTGGTGACCAAAGTAATATAATATGGTATACGGCTAAGAAAATAAAAGAAGGAACATATAGTGTAGATGTAGCTGTTGCTAATCATGGAAATGCTATGGGAACATATCAGATTCATGTATATGTATATGCTAACAATGGACTTAGCGCAAATATTGGACAGACATGGATTGATATGTCCAATGTAACAAATGCCTTATATGGAATTATGGGTACTAGCAGTGTTACAGTAGAGAGAATGGCAGCTTATTATAAATCAAAAGCTACATATCCAGAATTTTATGCTAACTCAGATGCACCTACAATAGAAGATTTTTGTAGAATATATCTTGAAGAATGTGGTTATGAAGGTGTAAAAGCAGAGGTTGCTTTTTGCCAAACAATGAAAGAAACAGGTTACTTAAAATTCTTAGGAACAGTAAAGATTGAACAATACAACTTTGCTGGAATTGGAGCAACGGATAGTGGTGGAACACCAGCAACTTTCCAAAATGTAAGAACTGGAGTAAGAGCACAAGTTCAACATCTTAAGGGATATGCGTCTACAGCAGATTTGAATAATCCATGCGTAGATCCTAGATTCCAATATTTATCTGGTAGAAGAGGATGTGCACCATATGTAGAGTGGTTAGGTCAAGGAGAAAATCCATATGGATATGGTTGGGCTACTGACCCCAATTATGGATATAGCATGAGAAATTCATATATAGCATTATTATTAAGTTTCTAAATTAAATAAAACTATTAAGCAGATATTAGAAAAATATTCTAATTATCTGCTTAATGTTTTATTTGGTATAAAGTAATAACTTGTAGAATGTAGAAAAAATGTTATAATGACTATAGAAATATTTTAAGGGGGATATACCAATGAGAAAGCTTTTAAAAGCAATACCTGTACTAATACCAATGATGATATGTGTTATATTATCAGGTGGACAAGTACGAGCAGAAGAAATAGTAGAAGAATTACCAGAAGAGCAGATAGAGGTAGAGGAAACTAAGGAAGAGATCGAAATAGAAGAAGATGTAGATAATATTTCAGCAGGAAGAACAGTTCCTTATTACAATATTAACACTAACGGTGGAAAATGGACTGGCACATATTATTATTTAAGTAATGGCAAGAAAGTAACTGATAGTTTCTTTTGCGATGGAACATATACTTACTATTTGCAATATGATGGATCACCTATGAAAAATAGATTAACATATCATCCAGATGGTGTTCACATAATATATTTTGATAAAGATGGACATGAACTTTTTGATCAATTTCAATATTGTAAAGATGTTAAATACACATGTTATTTCAATACCTATGGATATGCGTATTTTGATGTGACAACGTTTTATAACGGTAAACCGTATTATTTGGACTCTACGGGAAGAATGAAACAAAATGAGTGGTTTGCATTTTCAAATGGTGTAGATCTAGGATATGCTACTGCTGACGGTTCACTAAAATATAGTGGATTTGATACTGATCCATATGGAAGAACAGTATATTATAATTGGAATGGAGTAGTAGCAAAGGGTTGGATTAATGATGGAACTATGTACTATGATATGGATCTTAATGACGGACATTTATTATGGAAAATAAAGTGTTCAGAATCTACAACTATTACATCAGGAGCAACAGCACCAGAACCTACTTATATGGGAAGTGTACTTAATTCTGCAAAGGTAGCTGGGATACTTAATTCAGCCACGCTTAGACCAATGGCTACAGGAGATTCAACAATAGATAATAGAGTTAATTATATATTATCACAGGTAACTACTAGTAATATGTCTACTTATGATAAAACTATGGCAATATATAATTGGCTTTTAGCAAGCAATACCTATGGCTCTAGTGCATGGTATTCTTCATCATATAAATCATATTATGATTCACGAATAATAGGTGGTGCATATTCAACATTATTTAACGGAACAGGAACATGTTTTAATTACGCATCTGGATTTACTGTACTTGCAAGAGCAATAGGGTTAGATGCATATATAGTAGATGGTTATTTTATTAATAGAGGTGGCAAGAGAGTTGGACATACATGGGCAAATGTAATAATAGAAGGTGAAGTATATATATTTGATCCACAGATAGATGATAATGGTAACTTTATTCCATATAGCTTTTTCTGTAAGACTGATAGTGAAGCAAAGGGAAGATACGAATATGATGACAGAGTGGGTAAGATGATGTCATTTGGATACTTTAAAAAATAAAATAAAGATAAGGAGTTAATAAAATGAAACAATTACTGAAAAAAGGCATATCAGCAGTAGTAATAATGTCTTTAGTGTTATCATGTATTAAAATTGATGTAAACGCTAGTAATATAATATATAATCAAGAAGAGCCACAAGAAGTTGGAATTATAGATGGCAATCTTCCTAGTGATGAAAGTCTTGTTGTACCATATGGTACTTCAAGTCTTGAAGAAGAGGTATCTGATGAAGCACCTATGACTTTAATGGCAACAAAAATACCTGCGTATTATAATTCAGTAGAGAAAAATTATATTACATCAGTTAAAGATCAAGGAAGCACCAATAATTGTTGGGCATATTCTGCAATTAGTGTAGCAGAAACAGATAGGATAGTGGATGGAGCCACTAATAAGTCAATAGACTATGATGAGAATCATTTAGTGTATTTCTCTTACAATACAGCCGTTGATCCTTTAGGATTAGCTTATGGAGATTATAACGTAGGAAATAGTAGTATAGGTGGAAATACAGGTCTTGCAATGATGACATTTTCTAATTGGGTAGGACCTATAAAAGAAGGATTTAACGCAGGAAGCGTAAGCGGTAGTAATGCAACATCATTAGCATATAAAAAGCAACAAGCACATTTGGAAAATGCATATGTACTTGCAATGCCTAATATGGAAGGTAGCTATAAAAGTGATATGAATGCCATTAAAACATTAATAATGCAACATGGTTCAGGTGCTGTATCATATTATCACAATGATTATTATAGTAAGTTTGGCGAATATTATTATTGCGATGATAATTATAATGCAAATCATGCTGTTACTATTGTAGGATGGGATGACAGCGTTTCTGCTAGTGAATTTAAAAATACACCTCCAGGAGACGGAGCATGGATAATAAAAGGTAGCTATGGAACTGGTTATGGTGATCAAGGGTATTACTATATATCATATTATGACAAGAGTTTATATTATAACAGTGGAGAAATATATTTCTTCGATTTTGGTTCAGGTAGTAACTATGATAATAACTATCGTTATGATGGAAATGGAAATTATACAACAGGTGTAAAATATGGAACTAGTGAGGTGTGTAGTGCCAATATATTTACAGCAGATAGTTTTGAACATTTAAAAGCGGTATCATTTTTTACAATGAAATCTACAAATATTGAATATACGATAAGTATATATACTAATTTAACAGATGCTAATAATCCACTATCAGGAAAGCTTGCATTATCACAGAGTGGTGTAGCAGTTAATACAGGATACCATACAATTGAATTAGATAAATCCATAGCCTTAAATTCAGGTGCTAAATATTCTGTAGTAGTAACATTATATAAATTTGGTGCAGAAGTAGTAATTCCAGTAGATATGACTTCAAGTTGGGGATGGATGAATTTCTATTCAGCTAATAACCAAGGAGAAAGTTTTATAGGAAAGAATGAAGGGTTATTATATGATGTAACAACATCTACAAATGGTCTTAGTAAAGGCTATAGTGCTAGAATTAGAGCTTTTACTAATGAAGCAAAATGTGAATGGAAGAAAAATAGTGATGGAACTTATTCGTATTATGTAGATGGTGTTATGAAAAAAAATGTTTTTGTATATGGTAAGGATGGAGATTCTGAGATGCGATATGTAAAAGCAGACGGTAAGATGATGGTTAATAATTATGCTTTTGATGGAAGTTACACATATTTTATGATGGCTAATGGAGCACCAATGAAAAATAGATTATCATATGATCCAGAGGGCACAGGACTTATATATTTTGATGAGTATGGACATATGCAATTTGATGCTTTTGTATATTGCCAAGATGTAGGATATACATGTTACTTTGCATCAGACGGAAGAGCATATTTTGATAAGATTACATTTTCTGGTGGAAAAGCATATTACCTAGATGGCACAGGAAGAATGAAACAAAATACATGGTTCAAATTCGATAATGGTGTAGACATTGGATATGCTAATGGAGATGGTTCACTTAATAATCAAGGCTTTGGATATGATCCATGGGGAAGAGTAGTATTCTATCATTGGAATGGAATGGTAGCAAGGGGACTTATTACTGATGGAGTTTGGTACTATCTTATGGATGAAACAGATGGTCATCTGTTAGGACAGTTTAAGTAATAATGTATTAATTAGGGAGGTGCAGATATGAAGATACAAAAACATATAATAGCTATATTAGGTGTAGTTGTAATGAGTATAGGATTATCAACCTCGACCCAAGCATTGGAATTGGTGGAAATTGATAATGAAGTAACAGCAGTGGAAGAAACCAATGAAGTGATTGCCGTAGGAAGAACAGTTCCTTATTATAATCTTAATACTAGTGGTGGATCATGGAGTGGAACTTACTATAAAAGAGATGGAAAGATAGTAAAAGATAGTTTCTTTTGTGATGGCACATACACTTATTATTTACAAGCAGATGGGACTCCTATGAAAAATAAGTTATCTTATCATCCTGATGGAGTACATCTTATATACTTTGATGATAAAGGACATGAACTGTTTGATAAATTTCAATATTGTAAGGATGTAAAGTATACGTGTTATTTTGATACTTATGGATATTTATACAAAGATAAGATAACATTTTCAAACGGAAAAGCCTATTATCTAGATGGTGATGGCAGAATGAAACAAAGTGGTTGGTTTAAGTTTGCAAATGGAGTTGATTATGGATATGCATATTCAGATGGGTCGTTAAATACATCAGGTTTTGGATATGACCCATATGGAAGACAAGTATTCTATCATTGGAATGGAATTGTAGCAAGAGGACTTATTACAGATGGAGTTTGGTATTATCATATGGATGAAACAGATGGACATTATCTTGGAAGGTTTCTAGTAAATAATAATTCTAATTCATCTAATAGTAATAATTCGCCAAATAGTAGTGATGCCCTAGCAAAAGCTAAGGAATGTCTTAATTTAATTAATGAAGAAAGACGAAGATTAGGTGTTGGAGAATTAACATGGGATGATACAGTTTATGGATGTTGTCAAATAAGAGCAACTGAAATAAATACTTTATTTAGTCATACAAGACCTGATGGCAGTAGTTGCTTTACGGTACTGGATTCATCTCCAGATGTTTATTGGGGAATGGGAGAATGTATATATAAAGGAAGTAGTAATCCTCAATCAGCATTTAATGCTTGGAAGAATTCATCAGGGCATTATGAAATAATGATAGATGATAGTTATAATAGAGCCGCATTAGCTTTAGATGGAAATGCATGGGTACTAATTACAGTAAAAGTACCATAATGGTTAATTAATATATAAGCACTCACTTCATAAACGAAGTGAGTGTTTTCTATTATAAACTTGAAAATTATGGTTGAAATATATGTGAATAAGTGATACATTTATAAAGAATGATGTGGTTTTGATGATTTTCAACAAAATGTAGATTATTAAATAAGCATTATTTGTACATATAATAACAAGGAGGGTATATTATGAGATTAAAGAAATGTTTAGCTGCTTTATTAACAGTAGCTATAATTGGGGGAAGTTTTAGTAACCCAGTGCAAGCGGCCAATGTTGAGGTTAAGCCAGAGGAATCAACACAAGAAGAGGCTAAAGTAAAACCAGGTAGTGAACCTGATGAAGCACCAGTTAATGTTGAATATTCAGATGATGATTCAGAGGTGTTTGTTGAGGAATACGTTGATGTTGAAGGTGGTAGAACAGTTCCACATTACACATTAAATCGTGCAAATGGTGATACTTGGAATTATACATACTATAAGAGAAATGGTAAAATAATGAAGGACTGTTTCTTCTTTGATGGATCATATACATATTATTTACAATCTAATGGAACACCTATGAAGGACAAGTTAACTTATCATCCAGACGGAAAGCATTTAATATATTTTGATACAAATGGTCGTGAAATATTTAACAAATTCAAATATTGTTCATCTGTAGGATATACTTGTTATTTTGATTCTAATGGATATTTATATAAGGATAAAATAACATTTTATAACAATGAAGCATATTATCTAGATGGTAATGGAAAAATGCAAGAAGATGGATGGTTCCAATTTGCTAATGGATATGACTATGGATTTGCATATGATGATGGTGCATTAGATACTGATGGTTTTAACTATGATCCATGGGGAAGAGTAGTATACTATCACTGGAATGGTATGGTAGCAAGAGGACTTATTTCAGACGGTAATAACTATTATAACTTTGATTTATCAGATGGTCATTACTTAGGTAGTTTCTCAGCAGGTAATCCTAATCCAGTATATGGTGTAGGTAAATATATTGTAGGTGTAAATATACCAGCAACAGAAATAATTATTACAGGAACTAATCCTTTAGATGTTCATGGCGCAAGTATATATTTATATGATAGTGCTGGAAAGAAAATACGTTCAGATTGGGCTAGTAGCCAAATATTATCTTTACAAAATGGACAAATACTATACATTCTTGCAGGAACAGGAACAGCTAATATAGGAAGTAGATATGTAGATATTTCATCAGGAACATTCTTAGCTAAGATAGGTGTACATTTACCAGCCGGAGTATATAGAATTCAAAATAACACTAGTGAAAGTGGATATGTAATGGTATGGAAGTCAAGAACTGGTTACTCAAGAGACCTAGCATATAGCAAGACTCTATTAGCAGGTAGTTCTTATGTTGATGTAAGAGTTAGTAATGGACAAGTATTAGATGTATATAACTGTAGTGTTCAATATATAGGACAATAATAGAATACATAGTATTAAAATTTAAGTAAAATATACAGACCATGGGAGTTTTCTCCTATGGTCTTTTTAGGTACGAATGGTATAATTTAATGGCTTTTTATATAACAAAGTGGTAAAATATTTATACTACAATTTGATAAATGAGGAGATTATTTATGAATCTAAAGAGGTGGAAAAATTTAAAGAGAAAAGTAGCTATTGTTTTAGCAATTATTATGGTTGTAATGCAGATTAATATTCCTAAAATAGATTCTGAAGCAGCTACTGGGGAGTATAATTATGCTAAACTTCTACAATATTCTTTGTATTTCTATGATGCAAATATGTGTGGAAATGAAGTTGGTAGTAAAAGCATTCTTTCATGGAGAGGTGCTTGTCATACCTTTGATAATTATACATATACAAGAAACAATGGAAGTCAAGTAAATGTTAATCTTAATGGTGGTTTTCATGATGCAGGTGACCATGCAAAGTTCGGTTTGCCACAAGCTTATTCAGCCTTTGTCTTAGGTATGAGTTATGATGCTTATAAGGATGCTTATACAAGTAGCAAACAGTCAGGTCATTTAAAAACTATTACAACACATTTTGCAGATTATTTTGTGAATTGTACAGTGCTAGATTCTTCAGGATCTAATGTTGAAGCTTTCTGCTGTCAAGTTGGACAAGGTGGTGGTGGATATGACCATGGTTATTGGGGAGCACCAGAGAATCAAACAAATGCAAATAGACCAATATATTTTACGAATAATGGAGCACCTTCTACTGATATAGTATGTTTATCAGCAGCAGCACTAGTTATGCAGTATAAGAATTTTGGTGGAGATAAATACTTATCTACTGCAAAGAAATTATTTGCATATGCTAAGAATAATAACAATAAGGCATGCAATACTACAGCATTAGGTTTCTATAATTCTACATCTTGGAAAGATGATTATTGTCTAGCGGCAATTATGCTTTTTAATGCAACTGGTGATACAAGCTATAGAGACGAGTATTATAGATATAATAATGATGGTGGAATGAATGTATATTGGCCATTGTCATGGGACAATGTAGGACCAGCAGTAGCCTATTATGGTGGTGAATCATATAAATTAACAAATGTTATGAGTATTTCTAATGGAACTAATAATAATGGATATAGATGTGTAGATGATTGGGGTTCAGCAAGATATAATACATCAATGCAGTTTACAGGACTTATATATGACAAGGCTAATAATACATCATCATATAGAGCATGGGCTGAAGGTCAGATGGAATACTTATTAGGTAATAATTCAGCTAATAGATGTTATGTAGTAGGATATAATAACTATAGTTCGAAATATCCTCATCATAGAGCAGCCTCAGGATATACAGGTGGACCTCAAGGAACAACTACACAGGCTCATGTATTGCTAGGTGCGTTAGTAGGAGGGCCAACAACAAACGGTACATATAATGATACAGCAAATGATTATCAATGTAATGAAGTAGCAATTGATTATAATGCGACATTAGTAGCTGCTGCTGCTGGATTATATAGTTTAAATAAGAGTAATACATCTACACAGTATATAGACTCTAATTATTATTCAGATTCTAATGTTAATCCAACTCCGACCCCAACACCTACTACTATTAAGGTTACAGGAGTTAAGGTTAGTCCTACCTCTATGTCGTTGGAGAAAGGGAAACTAAGTGGACTTACAGTAACAGTACAACCAAATAATGCAACTAACAAGGATGTTGTGTGGACTTCAAGTAATAAAAACGTTGCAACTGTAGATTCTAAGGGAGTAATAACAGGAATAAGTATTGGAAGTTCTACAATTACAGTAAAAACTGCTGATGGTGGATATAAGGCAACTTGTAAAGTAACCGTAATAGAACAAAGCTCGGTGTTAGATGGATGGTACAGGAATAGCAATGGAACATTTTCTTTCTATAGACAGGGTACATTGGCTAAAAATGAATGGCTTACAGGACCAGATAAAGAACTTAGATATGTAGATAATAAGGGAATAATGATTATTAATAAGTTTATGTTTGATGGAGCATATACTTACTTCCTTCAAGCAGACGGTTCGCCTATGAAGAATAGACTTACATATCATCCAGATGGTGTTCATTTAATATACTTTGATGAACAAGGACATGAATTATTTGATAAGTTCCAATATTGTAAGGATGTAGGATATACCTGCTATTTTGATTCACAAGGATACTTATATAAGGATGTAATAACATTTAGTAATGGAAAAACGTATTATCTAGATGGTACAGGTAGAATGAAGCAAAGCGAATGGTTTAAATTTGATAATGGAGTAGACCTAGGATATGCTAATGCTGATGGAAGTCTAATGAATAGCGGTTTTGGATATGATCCATGGGGAAGAGTAGTATTTTATCATTGGAATGGAATGGTAGCAAGAGGATTAATAAGTGATGGTGTATGGTATTATCATATGGATGAAACAGACGGTCATTTATTAGGACAATTTAAATAATATTTAATATTATTAGAGATTATTAAAAATTTATTACAATATTAATCAAACGGCAAGGTTGGTAGACTTTGCCGTTTACTTATGTTAAACTATATAAGATAAAAATTAGGCTTTGATTATAATATATATTAACAGGAGACGAGAATGAATATATCATATGGAGCATCTATATTTTATTTTATAGCAGTAATGTCATTAATTATAGGTGTTTATAAAATCAAGAAATCAGATACAGAATTATATGGAAGTATATGGGTACCGATAAGTATTATTTCTGTTACTTGTTATCAAGTGTTAATAGCAGCAATATTGAATCTGATTCATATTCCTGTAAATATTATATCTATTGGAATATTTAATGTTATAGTGTCTATTATTTTATGGTATATAATAATTAGTAAGAAAAATAGTCAGAAATATATATATGAGAAGATAGATGTAGCATATTTAGTAATATTAATCATCATAATAGGAGTTTTTGCATATCAAAGATATGGTATTAACTTAAATCTACATTATTTAACCATTGATCCTGCAGCACATCTTAAATCAGCTATGGATGTAGTAAACGGACAAAGAATAGATTCTATGTTTTATGCTTCATTAAATAATGCATTACTTATAGAAATGTTAGGGGCTTTTACATCAGTAAGTTCATATTATAAAATATTTGTGTTAGCAGATGTTTTACATTTGTTTTTAGCAGGACTGATGTTCTTCGGTGTTATAAGAAGATATTTTAAAAATACATTTTTAAAGGTGGCAGGTGTAATCACATCTATAGTATATCTTCTTGGATACCCTTTAAATAGTACGATATTTGGATTTATATATCTTGGTATGGGTGTTACTATTATTGCATATTTAATAGTTGTTACAGATGAATTTGTAAGAGATAATATGAATAAATGGTTTTGTATAGCATTAATATTTTTAGGGTGCTTAGGAATTTTTGAAACATATGTATTATTTATGCCAGTTACATTTTTTTCAATATTAGCATGTATACTAGTTAAACAATATAAAAATAAATTATTATTTTCTGTGGATACAGTAATTACAGGATTGGCAATATTTTTGATTCCTTGTATAATAGGACTATTATACACTTATATAGGAATATTTGGAGGAGATACTTCTGTAGGCTCAGCTATTGCTACAGAGGGAGCTATATATAGAGATTTATATTCTAACTTTTTATTGATAATTCCTTTGGCCATATATGGATATTGGAATTATATAAAAGAGGGTAAGAATAGACTTGTATTTTATATGTTCCCAATCTTATCAATATTTATATTGGTTATGTTTTATAGAGGTATAAAAGGACAAGTATCTTCTTATTATTTTTATAAAAATTATTATTTATTATGGTTTATAGTATTTTTACTAGTGTTTATAGGAATATCTTATTTGGAAAAGAAGACAAGAATGCTATTAGTGTTAGGATTTGGAATGTGGGCATTTACAGGATTTTTTGTTGTTTTCAATATGGAAGCAAGAATACAAGAAAAGAACTTTTTGTACTGTGAATCACCAAAAGCTTCAATGTATAATGATGTATATTCTTTTAATAGAGATGGTATAGGATTACCTGGCTATCCAGTGGAGAAGGTGGAATTATATCAATATGTATCTACACAGTATTTAGAAAGTGGAGAAGAGGACGTTGTTCCTCTAGCTGGATATTGGGAAGATAATTATTGGATGGAGGCAATTACTAATCAAAGATTAAGTGGATTTGATTATTGGAATTATAATGATGATATGTTTTTTGAGAATTTGAATGATAGAGCAAATTATGTAATGGTACTAACAGATAGTGAGTTTTATAGTAACTATGAAGAATATTTTAATTCTTTGGAACGTGTTTATGAGAATTCAATTGGTTTTGTTGCAAAAGTAAGATGATAGGTTAGGAAGAGCAGAAGATGGAAAAGGTAGTGGTTTTATTATCTGCATATAATGGAGAAGCACATATTAGAGAGCAGATAGAGAGTATATTAAATCAGACATGGGATAATATATTATTATATATTAGAGATGATGGTTCTACAGATGATACAGTGAATATAGTGAAAAAGTATGAATCTACAGGTAAGGTTATATTAGAAGAAGGGAAAAATACAGGATATATTGATAGCTTTTTCTGGTTAGTATGTAATTGTCCACAGGGAGATTATTATGCTTTTGCAGACCAAGATGACGTATGGTTTTCAGACAAGGTTAAAATGGCAGTAGAAAAATTAGAAGAGAATAAAGAAAATGTTCCTGTTTTATATTTTTCAAATTATGATTTCTATGATGGTGAATTAAACTTTATGGCTCATTCAGATAATAAGCCTAAGAAGCCAACATTTCAAAATGCACTTGTAGACTGTATGCCATTAGGTTTTAATTCAGTATTTAATAATAGAGCTAGGGAAGAGATGGTAAGAAACATACCTAAGAATTGTTGTGGCCATGATTGGTGGACATATTTGGTATGTCAAGGTTTAGGTAAGGTTATATATGATGAGAGAGCTACTGTTAAATATAGAAGACATGGCAATAATGTAAGTGCTGGAGGAATGAAGTTTTTTGAATTTCAAGTATGGAGATTTAAGAAGTTTTTTGTGAATAATCATTTTGATATGATAAGGAAAATGTTACGAGAGTATGGGGATTATTATAAAGATAGATTATCTGAAGAGGATCAGAAGATATTATCTTTATTTACAAGAGATAGATATAACTTTTTTATATCATTGCGTAAAACTATGTATCCTCATAAATATAGACAGAAGTTTACAGATGAATTAATGGTAAGAATAATATTTTTATTAGGTAAGTTATAGGAGAACAAAATGGATATAGTATGCATTGCAAAGAAAATAAAAGATAAATATATACATACTAATACAGAGAATATTTTCCTGATAATTGCATTAATTACAGGAATATTAATGGCATTTATTAATCCGCCATTTCAAGAGTGTGACGGATGGGATCACTTTTTAAGAGCCACAGATATTTCTTATGGTAATGTGCTTTTACCTATGGTAAGTCTAACTCACGATGGTAGTGTTATTACAGTTCCAGACAATATATCAGAGGTAAATTATAAAATAATTGCTGCGGATAGTGGAGAGGGACAAGAGTATATAAATTATTTGAAAAGCATCAAATTTTCAGATGATTCAACATATATGGAATATGGACAAGGAACAATGTCTTTATTTTATTATCCACAATCATTTGGCTTATTTTTAGGAAGATGTTTTAATATAAGCATATATGGCTGTGTTGTATTATCAAGAATAATTAATCTTATGGCATTTCTAGGATTAGCATATATAGCAATTAAGATAACACCAATTTTAAAAAATGTTTTAGCCGTAATTGCTTTATTTCCTATGACTATATACCAAGCAGCATCAATGTCGCCAGATTCAATGCTTAATGGATTATGTTTCTTATTTATAGCAATGTGTCTATACTATGCTTATGGTGATAAGGAAAATCTAACATGGAAGGATGCTTTGAAATTAGGTGTGGTACTAGCTGTAGTCTTTTTATCAAAGTATATATATGTATGTCTTGGACTTCTAGTATTTTTAATACCGAGTAAGAAGTTTGGAACAAAGAAAGATTATTTTAGATGCTTTGCTATAGCATTAATTCCTTTAATAATAGTAGCAGGTTTAGGTTATATAAGTGCTATTTCAGCAGTTACTTCAGGACAAGCTAGTAGTGAGGGAGGAATTACTCAACTAGAATATTTACGTCAGAATCCTGTTATGATTTTGAAAGTTTTATTATATACATTTAATGTAAAATTCAATGATTATATGTTGTGGTTAAATACATTAGGAAGTCTTAATTACTCGTTAGGGCCACTAATATATATAGTACCTATGTATACTTTATATGTAGCAGGTAGTGACGTTAATGAATATTGTTCAAAAATAAAACTAAAAGATAGAATATTAGCTGTAATTTCCTTTGGAATTATATGTGCAGGAGTTATTATAGGTATATATATTGGTGATGGAAGAATTAATGAAGTAGGAAGCCTAATTGTACAAGGGGTACAAGGTAGATATTTTATTGCAGCATTACCAGCCTTGTTTATTACTCTTGTTCCTAATAAATTAAAAAATGAAGATAGTAAGTTTACTTATAAAGTATTAGGCGTTATGGCTGTTTTCTTAATAATATCTGTTAGTATGTTAAAGAGACATGTTATGTAGCATGTGAGAGGAAAGAATATGAAGTTTTCAGTATTGGTAGTTACTTATAATCCTGATATATATAAGGTTTTATTAACCTTAAAGTCAATTATTTCTCAAGATTTTAATGATTATGAAATTATTGTTTCAGACGATGGATCTGAAAATAATTGTTTTAAAGAGATTGAAGAATTCTTTAAGAAAAATAATTTTGAAAATTATATATTAATACCTCACACAGAAAATCAGGGAACAGTTAAAAATCTGATTTCTGGATTAAGTAAGGCATCTGGAAAGTATGTAAGGGATTTTGGTCCTGGAGATACATTTTATAATGTAAATACCTTATCTAAAATATATAGTTTTATGGAAGATAAAGAATGTGATGCTTGTTTTGGATTAATGCGAGGTTATTATATGGATGAAGATAATAATATGCAATATGGTGATTTTAATCATCCATTTGATATAAATGCATATCGCAAGACAGGTACAGACAATAGAATAATTAAGAATCTAGTATTATATAGTGATAATGTTTCAGGGGCATGCTTGTGTTATAAAACAGGATTCTACCTTGAATATTTGAAGAAAATAGAAAAATATGTTATATATGAAGAAGATATATTTCAAGTATTGTCATCTCTAGAAGGTAAAATGGTAAGATTGTTAGATGATTACATAGTATGGTATGAGATGAATAGTGGAGTTTCTAAGAAGAAAAGTAAGTTTGAAGAATTACTTAAAAAAGATGTAGATACATTTTATAATATGCTATTTGAGAAATATCCAGATAATAAATATGTTAAGAAGAGGAGAAAAGTATCTGTATTTTATAATATAGATAATATATATTTGAGAACTATATTAAGAATGTTTGTAAATCCAGATGCAATTAGATACTTGTGTAGTTCCACAATCCAGAAGATAAAGGGTGCACATAAGTCTAAAATTAAAGAAAAAGGATTTCTAGATAATAAGGAATTTTGGAATTTGTAGTTAAGGAGAAAATATATGCAGGTGAAAAAATATGCATTTCAACAGCATGGTGACGAGAGAGGGCAACTAGTGGCTCTAGAGGAGTTTAAAGATATTCCTTTTGAGATAAAGAGAGTATATTACATGTATGATACTTTAGAAGGTGTTAGACGTGGGTATCATGCACATAAAGCATTAGAGCAGATATTGATTTGCATACATGGAAGTTGTAAGATTTTATTAGATGATGGAACGGAAAAAGAGATAGTCCCATTAGATAACCCTCATGAAGGTTTATATGTTTCTAATGCTATGTGGAGAGAGATGTTTGACTTTTCCCCTGATGCAGTACTTATGGTATTAGCTTCTGAGTATTATACAGAAGATGATTATATAAGAGATTATGATGAATTTTTAAAATATATAGAAAAATAGACATACATTTGTAGGAGAATAATTATGAATATACCTTTTGTATCATTTGAAAATATGCATAGTGAAATAGAAGAAGAGATAACAGCAGCATTTAAGAAAGTATATGCAAATAACTGGTTTATACAAGGCAAAGAAGTAGAAGAATTTGAGAAAGAATTTGCTGAGTATTGTGGCGTAAAATATTGTATAGGTTGTGGAAATGGATTAGACGCCTTATTTTTGATTTTAAAGGCATATGGTATCGGTGCAGGAGATGAAGTTATAATCCCTTCAAATACATATATAGCTACAGCTTTAGCTGTAACTTATGTGGGTGCTACACCTATATTTGTTGAGCCAATAGAGGAGACTTATAATATTAATCCAGCCTTGATTGAAGAGAAGATAACTTCAAATACAAAGGCAATTATAGCAGTTCATTTATATGGACAAACAGCAAGTATGACTGATATTAAGGATATAGCAGATAAGTATAATCTGAAATTAATAGAGGATGCTGCACAGGCACAAGGAGCTAAGCACAAGGGTGTTAAGACAGGAGCATTAGGTGATGCAGCAGGATTTAGCTTTTATCCAGGTAAGAACTTAGGAGCATTAGGTGATGCAGGCGCAGTTGTAACTAATGATGAAGAATTAGCTAAGAAAATAAGAGCATTAGGAAACTATGGTTCTGATTATAAATATCATCATATTTATAAAGGCAATAATTCTCGTTTAGATGAAATGCAGGCATCATTTTTGCGTGTAAAACTTGGACAATTAGATAAGTGGAATAATGATAGAAATAGAATAGCAAAGAGATACCTTGGTGAAATAAATAATCCTAATGTAGGACTACCAGCATTAGATGAAGATTCAACACATATTTATCATGTGTTTGCACTTAAGTGTCAGAAAAGAGAAGAATTAGAGAAATATTTAAACGATAGAAAAATTGGAACTAATAAGCATTATCCAATTCCTATACATTTACAAGATGCATATTTGGATTTGGGATATTCAGAAGGTGAGTTTCCTATAGCTGAGGAAATATCTAAGACAGAACTTAGTATACCAATGTATTATGGAATGACAGATGAAGAGATAATTTATGTTATAGATGCCATAAATTCATGGAAATAGGAGAACTTACATGTTTAGATTTGAAAGATTTAATCCAGATAAAGAGAAAGAATGGGATCAATTTATTGAAAATATGTCAGTAAATGGTACATTTTTACAAAGTAGACGTTTCTTGAATTATCATGAAGATGGAAAATTTACAGATAGTTCTTTAATGATATATAATTCAAAAAATAACCTTGCAGCGGTATGTCCAGCTTGTGAGGTTTTCCTTAATGATAGAAAAGTATTTTATTCTCATAGGGGAACAACATTTGGTGGTCTTATATTGGACAAGAAACATTACTGTGCAAAGTATGTAATGGAGTTAGTAGGGGAATTAAAAGATTATCTAAGGGAACAAGGATATGAGGAAGCAGTTTTAAAATTAACTTCTGATGTATTTTCAACAGTGGAAAGTGATTTGTTACAATATACTTTTTCATATCATGGATTTATTGAATATAAAGAATTAAGCACATATGTGGATTTTAGTAAATATAAGGAAGACATAATATCTAATTTGGCTCAAGGAAAACGTACAAATGTACATAATTGTATAAAAGAATCCCTAGAGGTAAAGGCTTTAAAAGAAGATTCAGCAGTAGAAGAATTTTATGAGATATTATGCGAGAATTTAAGTAAATATGATACAAAACCAGTTCATACATTAGAAGAATTATTAGAATTTAAGAATAGTCGTCTAGAAAAAGAATGTGAATTCTTTGGAGTTTACAAAGAAGATGAGATGATAGCTGGTTCAATGATGTTTTACTTTGAAAAGGCATCTTGCGCGCACACTCAATATCTTGCTGCAAAGCAGAGTTATAACAAATTAAGTCCTATGACTTTTATGTATTATTCAATGCTTGTAGAGATGAAAGCAAGAGGATATAAAAATGTTTCTTGGGGAACAGCAACAGAAGAGTTAGGTAAAGTATTAAATATTGGACTAATTACAAGTAAAGAAGACTTTGGCAGTTCTTATTGCAATAATTTAACCTATTGTTATGACTTTGCCAACATGGAGTAATATATGAAAGCATTAGTTAAAAAGGCATTAAATATATATCATAGTTTATCAACACCAGCAAAGGCATCTCTTTGGTTTTTGTTCTGTAATATATTACAGATGGGATTAAATGTTCTTACTACCCCTGTATTTACAAGAATGATGACTACAGATCAATTTGGTATGACTAATACCTTTAATTCGTGGAGAAGTATTTTAATGATATTTACTTCACTCAATTTGTCATATGGTGTATTTAATAATGCTATGGTAAAGAATGAAGATAGTAAGACTAGAGATGAATATATATCATGTATGCAAGGTCTATATTGTATGATTACCCTATCTGCATTTGCTATTTATTTAATTACTAGAAAATGGTGTAATCAATTATTAGATATGTCTACAGGGTTAGTAATTTTGTTGTTTCTAGATTTACTATGTTATCCAGCGCTTTTGTTTTGGAGTGGAAGACAAAGGTATGAGTTTAAGTATAAAAAATTAGTGTTAGTTACAATATTAATGTCTGTGGCTTATATTGTTGCAGGAATAGTAGCAGTTTATTTCAGTGTTAATAAGGATGTTGCTAAAATAGCTTCAGGTGTCTTAGTTAATGTTGTGTTCTGTGGATTCTTTTTGGTATATAATTTTGCAAAGGGTAAAAAGATTGTTATACCTGAATTTTGGAAGTTTGCATTAGCATTTAACATTCCACTTATACCTCATTATTTATCTGAAATTGTATTAACTCAATCAGATAGAATTATGATTTCAAAGTTAGAGAATAAAACGGCTACAGCAAATTATAGTATAGCTTATAGTATAGTGTTGCTTATGCAACTTATAATGTCAGCAATTAGTGCCTCATTTTTACCATGGGGATATGGTTGCTTGAAACAAAAAAATTATAAGGCAATGAGAAATATGAGTAATTTACTAATGGTATTAATAGCATCATGTATATTTGTATTAATGATGTTTGTGCCAGAGGTTATATATGTATTTGCAGGAAGCAAGTATGCAGATGCGGTTTATGTAATACCACCTATAGCACTAAGTGTATTCTTTATGTTTTTATATGATTTATTCTCTACAGTAGAATTTTACTGTGAGAAAAATATATTTGTTATGATTGCATCAGTATTAGCAGCAGCAGTAAACGTAGTGCTTAACTGGTATTTTATACCTATATACGGTTATCATGCAGCAGGATATACAACTTTATTCTGCTATGGAGCATATGCACTGGGACATTATATTTTCTATAAAATAACATGTAAGAAGGCATTAGATAACGCAAAGATATATGATGAAAAGTGGATATTAGGTGTAAGTTTAGTAATGTTTGTGATTACTTTGTTAGTAAATCTAGTTTATGATAAAATACTAATAAGATATGGATTAGCATTTATAATAATAGGAATTGTAATTTGGAAGAGAAATCTTATAATCGAGAGATTTAAGGAAATGAAAGAGAAATAATATATGAACAAGAAGATTAAATTAAGTGTAATGATTACCACATACAATTTAAAAAGATATATAGATGAGACTTTAGAAAGTGTATTGAATCAGAACACTAAGTTTAAATATGAGATCCTTATTGGAGATGATGGTTCTGATGATGGAACTATAGAGATTCTAAAACAATGGGAAGAGCGTTACCCTAAACTAATAAAGTTATATGTAATGGAGCGTAATCCTAATAAGACTCATAATAGAATATCCAGAGCATCAAAAAATAGATTGAATCTATTAAAACAAGCATCAGGAGAATATCTAATATTTCTTGATGGAGATGATGTGTATACGGATGAATATAAGTTACAAAAACAAGTAGATATACTAGATAAAAAAGATAATTTAGACTGTATTGCTTGTGCTCATAATATATGGGTATATTGGAATGAAGAGAAAAAACATTTGCTAAATACAGCAGAGGAACAACGTAAAATAAAGGGTAGTGATTATTGGAAATATGGAATGTATTTTCATAGTGATACAATAATGTTCAGAAATATATTTGATAAAGATTCTATTAAAAAAATGCCAAAGAATTATTATGATGATAATATTATTATGTTTTACTTGTTAGAATATGGAGATATTATATATATTCCAGACACTATGACAAATTATCGTCAGTTAGAGAATTCTTCATGGAATTCAGTAAATGAAATAGAAAAGCACATAATTAATATAATGGATTGGGATATTGAATTAAGAATTAATAACCAGTTAGAGAAAGAAACTATTACTAGACATTTATATTCTATACTTTATTTATGGAAGCAAAGAAATCATATACCAGAAGATATAAAGAGTCGCTTTATGTATCAGATTAATAGAGATGATTTAACAAATGCTAGAAAGTGGGTGGATTTTAGAAGCCATTCATTAATAAAAAGATGTGGATATACAATATGGCTTTTTATAAAACTTATACAGTTTGTATTTATAAAGATGAAGAAACAATCAACAGAATATAAAGTTAACTAAGTAGAAGAGGGTGAAGAATATGATATTTGCAGCATTATTAGCAGGCGGTGTTGGTAGCAGAATGGGACAACAAGAAAAGCCTAAACAATATTTGAAAATAGGAGAGAAACCAGTTCTTATTCACACTGTAGAGAAGTTTTTTATTAATGATAAATTTGAAAAAATCATTGTACTATGTCCAAACCAATGGATTATGCATACCAAAAATATTATTAACAAATATATTAAAGATACAAGTAAAATAGTTGTTTTGGAGGGCGGAAATAGTAGAAATGAAACTATTATGAATGCTACGTCTTACATTGAAGAAAATTATGGAATAGAAGATGATACAATAATAGTAACTCATGATGCGGTTAGACCTTTTGTAACTCATCGTATAATAGAGGATAATATTGAGGCAGCAAGTAAATATGGTGCCTGTGATACAGTAATTGAAGCAACAGATACTATTGTAAAAAGTGATGATAATACAATTATTAGTGATATTCCTGATAGAAGCAAATTATATCAAGGACAGACTCCTCAATCATTTAATGTTAAAAAATTAAATGAATTATACTATGCTTTAAATGATGAAGAAAAGCAAATACTAACAGATGCGGCTAAAATATTTGTACTTCGTGGAGAAAAAGTATACTTAGTAAATGGCGAAGTGTTTAATATAAAGATTACTTATCCATATGATTTAAAGGTTGCAGAAACCTTAATAGGCGGTGGAGGAATATGTTAAATACAATATACCGATTGGTGTCACCTAGAAAGTTCGAAATAATGTTTCAAGATATAGACTTAATGGGGACAGATGTGATAGTTAGACCTACACATCTGTCTATTTGTCATGCTGACCAACGTTATTATCAAGGTAAGAGAGATGCTGCAGTTTTGGCAGAAAAATTACCTATGGCACTAATACATGAAGGTATAGGTCAGGTTATATATGACCCAAACAAAGAATTTAAGGTAGGACAAAGAGTTATAATGATTCCTAATACTCCAAGTGAAACAGACGATATAATTGCTGAAAATTATATAAAGAGTAGTAAGTTTCGTGCAAGTGGATTTGATGGATTTATGCAAGAGTATGTGTCGTTACCTACAGATAGATTAGTAGCTTTACCAGATGAAATATCTAATGGTGTAGGTGCATTTACAGAACTTATAAGCGTTAGTGTACATGCTATTACTAGATTTGATAAAATAGCTCATAGTCGAAGAGAAAGTATTGGAATATGGGGAGATGGAAATCTAGGATATATTACAGCAATGTTATTTAAAGTTATATTTCCAGAAATAAAATTATGTATATTAGGTATAAGCGAAGAAAAGTTAAGTGATTTCTCTTTTGCTGATGAAGTATATAATGTAAAGAAGTTACCAAAGGATTTTCATGTAGACCATGCCTTTGAATGTGTTGGTGGAGAAGGTTCACAAAAAGCCATTGATCAGATAATAGATTATATACAACCAGAAGGCACAATAGCCCTATTGGGTGTAAGTGAATATGGAGTACCAATAAATACTAGAATGATTTTAGAAAAAGGCTTAAGACTATTTGGAAGCAGTAGAAGTGGTAGAGTTGATTTTGAAAAAACCGTTGATATATTTATAAAGAATCCTGAAATAGTAACATATTTATCTAACTTAGTAGTTAATGAGATTCAAGTATTTGGCATTGATGATATTAATAGGGCATTTGAATTAGACATTCAAAAGCCTTATGGCAAGACTGTTATGGAATGGAAATAGTATAAGGAGAGATAACTTTGATAAATAGTATTTTAAATAAACTATTATCTGGATATTTAGATGAGAAATATGGGAATAAGATTATTGCTAATTCTCAAGAAATAATTGATTTAAAGAGACAGGTAAAGGTGTTAAAGAATGAAAAAATAAATATAGTATTTGTTTGTCATAGAGCTCATATATGGGATGCTTTAAAAAGTATATATGAGGCTTGTATGGAAGATAATGAATTTGATGTAACTATTGTTACAATACCTAATAAAAAACAACTTCCTAAAAAAGGGTTATCTCATGAAGAGTATGTTTCTGAGGGAGCAAGTGAGTATTTTAAGGATTATCCTTGTAGAGTAATAGAAGGGTATGATTATGAAAGCAAGAAATGGTTTGATTTAAAAAGTTTACAACCAGATTATTTATTCTTTCAAACACCTTATGATATATGCAGGCCACCAGAATATCAAAGTAGCGTAGTATCTATGTATACTAAGATAGGCTATGTACATTATGGTATGCCATTTATGGATGGCTATATAGCAGAAGAATCTTTTCCAGTAAGCTATTTAAAAAATACATATTTTCATTTTGCAGAATTTGAAGAAATGAGAAAGTATTATGTTAACCGTGTAGAAGATAATTGTATTCATAAAAAAAGCAGAGTATTGCTTACAGGTTATCCTAAAATAGATGAAGGTAAGAAGTATGTAGGATGTGAAAGTGATTCTTGGAAGTATACTGATAAAGAGCGAAAACTACGTGTTATGTGGACCCCTAGATGGAATACAGAAGAGAATAATTGTACCTTCTTTGAATTTAAGGATTTACTAGTAGATTATATAAGAGAGCATAGTAATATAGAATTTTTGTTTAGACCTCATCCACAAGCATTTTCGGAATTTATTTCTAGAAAGCAAATGAGTGAAACAGAGGTTGAAGCATATAAAGAATGTTATAGAAAGTTAGAGAATGCATCTATAGATGAACAGCAAGAGTATTTACCGAGTTTTTATTCTTCGGATGTATTGATTACAGATGAGTCGTCTATAATACCAGAATATTTTTTAACAGGTAAACCTATTATATTTACTTATAAGGAAACCCATCTTAATGATTTTGCTAAGAAAATATCAGAAGGTTTTTATTGGGTAAAAGATTGGGACGAGATGAAAAATATTCTTTCAAAATTAGAAAAAGGCGAAGATGAATTAAGAGAAAAGAGACTTGAACTAATTAATGAAGCATTTTATATACCAGAGAAAGGTTCTGGATATGAAATTAAGGAACTAATAAAGAAGGACTTTAGAGGAATATGTTAGAGAATGGATTTTTAGTAGAACAACTTAGGTTTAGTGTTGTAGACTATAATAATTTTATTATACAAGTATATACAGCAGATAAATATTTAAACGACTATAAATTAGGCGTTTGTTTGGATAGCAAAGAATTATCCCTAGAATACACTAAGTATAAAAAATTAGATAGTAAGAAAACTGATAGTAATGAATTACTAGATGTAGAATGCTTCTATACAGTTAAGTTGCCAGAGGATTATGATAAGTATAAATACTTAATAGTATTTATTCAGGATAATGCAACTGGTGAAAAAATAAATATTTCTAAGTTAGTTACTGGTGAACTTAAGAAAAAACAGATGGATGTAAGTTGTTGTATAGATTATATAGGTGTTACCAATGGACAGTTAAGTATAAGGGGCTGGGCTTTATCTAAAAATCCAGTAAATATTACTGTAAAATTTGATGGACAAGATATAGATATTAAATTAAATAAAAGTTCGAGAAGTGATGTTATTGCTAATTTTAAAGAATATTTAAGTGATAATTCAGATATAGGATTTACCATTAGCAGTAAAATATCAAAAAAAGGTAAACTTGTACTTGAGTTTACAGATGCCGAAAAGACTTACAAAGAAAGCATAATGCTTTCAGGAAAAGATGAAATCATTAACCTTAACAAAAAGAAAATATTTAAAAGAGGATTGCAATATATTAAAAAATATGGTGTTAGCAAAACTATATTAAAGGCAAAAAAGATTATAAAAAGAAAAACTAATATGGGATATATGCAATGGAGAAAGAAGGCTGAGCCTAATAAGAAAGAATTAGAATTACAGCGGGGGGAGAAGTTTGATATTAATCCTTTATTTAGTATTATAGTGCCATTATATAAAACACCAATTAAATATTTAGAGGAATTAATGGAGTCGATTAATAACCAGACTTATTCTAATTGGGAAGTGTGTTTTTCGGACGGTGGTAATGATGGAAGTCTAGAAAAGCATTTAAAGAAATATGCCCTAGATAGCAGAGTTAAGTATAGTGTTTCAGATAAAGAATTAGGAATAGCAGATAATACAAATGAAGCATTAAAGTTGGTACAGGGTGATTTTATTGTATTAGGTGACCATGATGATTTATTTGCGCCAAATGCTTTATATGAATGTGTTAAAGCAATAAATAGTAATAGTGATATAGACGTTATATATACAGATGAAGACAAGATAAGTGAATCAAGATATTTTGAACCGAATTTCAAACCAGATTTTAATATAGATTTATTAAGAAGTAATAATTATATATGCCATATGTTTGTTGCAAAGAAAGAGTTGGTTGATAAGATAGGTCAATTTAATTCTGATTATGATGGAGCTCAAGATTATGATTTTATATTTAGATGTATAGAAAATGCTAATAATATTTATCATATTCCAAAAATTTTATATCACTGGAGATACCATGTGAATTCAACAGCAGGTAATCCAGAAAGTAAGTTATATGCATTTGAAGCAGGGAAGAGAGCAATTGAAGCTCATTATGCTAGATTAGGAATAGATGCTTTAGTTGAAATGGGTGAAGACTTAGGATTTTATAAGACTACTTATAGTATTAAAAATAATCCTCTAGTATCAATTATTATACCAAATAAAGATCATATTAGTGATTTAGATAAATGTATAAAATCTATAAATGAGAAAACAACATATTCAAATTATGAAATAGTAATTATAGAAAATAATAGTACAGATAAAGAAACCTTCGATTATTATAAAAAAATTGAAAAGGCAAATAATATAAAGGTTGTATATTGGAAGGACGAGTTTAATTATTCTGCAATAAATAATTTTGGTGTTGAGAATGCTGATGGAGAATACTTATTGTTTTTAAATAATGATACAGAGGTTATTAATGATGAGTGGTTATCTCAGATGGTTGGATTTTGTCAACGAGAAGAGGTTGGTATAGTTGGAGGTAGATTATACTTTGATGATAATACTATACAACATGCAGGTGTAGTTGTTGGATTTGGAGGAATAGCAGGTCATGTATTTACTACACTTGATGAAAGAGATGGGCTATATCAGTCAAGAACAAAGGTTGCAGTAGATTATAGTGCTGTAACAGCAGCATGTATGATGACGAAGAAATCTCTATTTTTACAAGTAGGTGGATTTGAAGAAAAGTATAAGGTTGCATTTAATGATATTGACTACTGTATGAAAATAAGGGATTTAGATAAGTTAGTAGTATATAATCCATATGCAATGTTACATCATTATGAATCTAAGTCTCGCGGTGCGGAAGATACACCTGAGAAGATAGAACGATTTTATAAAGAACGGGAAATGTTTATAAATAGATGGAGCAAGATAATAGATGAAGGTGATCCTTATTACAATGTGAATTTAACTTTAGATAAGGCAGATTTTTCTTTGAAGGTATTATAGGCCATTTGTTTTAGGAGGATAAAGTGTCAAGGATAACAACTATATTAAGAAAATTGAATCCGTATATGATTAAAAAAGGTATAGGTTATTTGTTTAAATATGGTCCTAAGGAATTATATTATAAAGTAGCAGATAAAAGTAAACCCTATGATGTTGATTATATGGAATACTTTAGAAGTAATATGCCTTCAGTAGAGGAACTTAACAGGCAAAAGGATGAAAAATTCAACTATTCACCTTTAATTAGTGTTATAGTGCCTTGTTATAATACGCCTACTAATTATCTTAGGGAAATGATAGATTCGGTTATTGAACAAACCTATTCTAATTGGGAACTATGTATAGCTTTGTTTGATGATAGTGTAGATAAACAAGTATTAAGCCAAGTTATAGAATATGCTAATAGTGATAATAGAATTAAATACACATTGTTAGGAGAAAACTATGGTATATCAGGAAATACTAATAAAGCATTAGAATTAGCTATGGGCGATTATATATCACTTATGGATCATGATGATAAATATGTGTGTAACCTTTTGTATGAGGCTGTAAAGGCTATAAATAATAATGCTGAGGTTATATATACAGATGAAGATAAAACAAATGAAGAAGGTGAAGTTTATTATGAACCTTATTTCAAATCAGACTTTAATATTCACTTATTAAGAAATAATAATTATATTTGCCATGCATTTATAGTAAAGAAATCTATTGTAGATGAAATAGGTGGATTTCGAAGTGAATTTGATGGATCGCAAGACTATGACTTTATATTTAGATGTGTTGAAAAATCTAATAAAATCCATCATATACCTAAGGTGTTGTATCATTGGAGAGTTCATAATAATTCAACAGCAAAAGATCCTAGAACCAAGAGTTATGCCTTTGATTTAGGAGCTAAAGCTATTAAAGAGCATTTGAATAGATGTAATATACCAGCAAATGTTACAGGGTTAGAAGATAGGTTAGGATTTTATAAGGTTGAATATATTTTAGAGGAATCTCCGTTAGTATCAATAATAATACCAAATAAGGATCAGAGAAAGGTTTTAAGAAGATGTGTTTCATCAATATTAGAATATTCTAGCTATAGTACCTATGAAATAATAATTGTTGAAAATAATAGTATGGATGAGAAAACCTTTAAAGAATATGAAGAATTAAAAGCATTAGATAATAGAATTAAAGTGGTAACATGGGAAAAGGAGTTTAATTATTCTAGTATAAATAATTATGGTGTAGGTTTTGCCAAAGGTGAGTATATACTATTCCTTAATAATGATATAAAAGTTATAACAAAGAATTGGCTTGAAGATATGTTAGGTTGTGCTGTTCAAGAAAATGTAGGAGCAGTAGGTGCTAAACTAATATATAGCAATAATACAGTTCAGCATGGTGGAGTTATTGTTGGACTTGGTGGTGTAGCAGGGCATGCTTTTGTTGGTACTAGTAGAAATGATAATGGTTATTTCTGCAAAGCACTTCTTAAACAAAATGTAAGTGCAGTAACAGCAGCATGTATGCTTGTAGATAGGGAAGCCTTTGAAAATGTAGGAGGCTTTAACGAAGATTTAGCCGTAGCATTTAATGATATTGATTTGTGTCTATCAATTATAGAATCAGGCTATGATATAGTATATGATGCAAATGTAATGCTATATCATTATGAGTCTATATCAAGAGGATACGAAACTTCTAAAGAAAAAATAGCTAGATTTAATAAAGAAATAGAATATATGAAAGAAAAATGGAAAATCTTTTTAGAAAAAGGAGATCCTTATTATAATGTAAATCTAGCTCTAAATGATAATGGTTATAATATTAAATCAATAGAAAAATAGAATAATAACTATAATAGTGTAAAATGCTGTCGGTATGAATCGACAGCATTAATTTTTATGTAAGAAAATTGTAAGTAAATATTGCATTTATTATTACAATATACTGCTAATATTATATTGGTATATTTTGATATAGAAAAATTATAGGTTTTAAAGGTATATTTTATTTTGGGGTGAAGTGTTTATGTATAAGAAGATACAAAAATATGATAGACAAAAACTATTTGAATATATATATGTTATTTCTGCATTTGTTTTTTTAATGATGTGGATGGTAATACAACCCTTTTCAGTAAGTCCTGATGAGCAGATGCGATATTTAATACCAGAGTTTATATATAACAATGGTTATTTACCACATGGTGGTGATATGTTAATACGGAATGAACAATGGGGAATATCCTACGGATTCACACCAATTACATCATATATTATAAGTGCTGTATTTATGAAGGTGGCTAGTATATTTTCAACAGATTTTATGTTTTTACTTAAGGCAGCACGTTTGGTTAATGTATTATTTGGAACAGCTACAGTATATGTGATTATTAGAATTGGTAAAAGTATATTTTCTAAACCTTATGATTGGTTGTTTATTATAGTAACAAGTACACTACCTCAATTTATATTTATAAATAGTTATATAAATATGGATTCTATGGCGTTGTTTGGGTGTGCATTACTATTTTATATGTGGATATATGGTAAGGATAATAATTGGAATGCCAAATCATGCATAGGAACAGGAATAGCAGTCTCGGTATGTGCCTTATCTTATTACAACACATATGGATTTGTACTATGTACAGTAATTTATTTTGTAGCATCTAATATTATTGCTAACAAAGAAAATAAGAATTGGTTTTTAGTAGTAATTAAAAAAGGTCTAATAATTACTGTAGTAGTGTTATTGCTAACTGGTTGGTGGTTTATTAGAAATTATATAATTTACGATGGAGATATATTAGGATTATCTACTAGTAATCTCTACGGTGAAAAATATGCTATTGATAATCTAAAACCTTCAAATATACTAACGCCTATGAAAGAGGGTAGAAGTGTATTAGATATGTTACTTGGAGGTTGGATAAAGGTAACAGCAATAAGTTTCTTTGGATGTTTTGGAGCAATAGACATAACTATGTCAATATATGCATATATTATATATGGCGCATTTATAGTATTAGGAATAATAGGATTAGTGATAAAGCTGTTAAATATAAAAGAAGCAAAAGCTAAAAAAGATTATGTACAAGCTGTTTGGTTTAATGTAAGTTCAATTTTAGCAGTACTAGTAACTATTGGACTTAGTATATATTACTCATATGCCAGTGATTATCAGCCACAGGGAAGATATATATTACCTATGATGGTACCGTTTTTTTATTTGATAGTTAGTGGATTAATAAGATTGATAGAGATGTTTAGGGAAAAGGATAAATATACAAAATATATATGTTATGCAATTGAGGTAATATATTTTGTGTTAATAATATATTGTTATTGGGGAGTATACTTTCCTGTATATAAGGGGTAGAAAATGAAGAAAATTATGATATTAGGGGCAGGTAGGTATCAAGTTCCGCTGATACTTAAGGCAAAAGAAATGGGTTTATATACTATTGTTGTTAGTATAGATGGTAATTATCCGGGGTTTAAGCATGGTGATAAGGTGTATTATATAGATACTACTAATCAAGAAGAAGTATTAAAGCTAGCAATTAAAGAGCAAATAGATGGTATATGTACTGCTGGAACAGATGTAGCAGTAAGTACAATTGGTTATGTATGTGATAGACTTGGGTTGTGTGGCTTATCTATGAATAGTTCTCAAGTAGTAACCGATAAAGCATTAATGAAGAAATGCTTTGTAGAAAATGATGTTAATACTGCCAAGTTTCATATTGTTAGAAGTGTAGAAGATGGATACATAGCATACAATGATTTAATATCTAAACATAATAAAAAAGTAGTAATGAAGATAGTAGATAAATCAGGTAGTAGGGGTATTGTATGTATAGATGATGCAAATCAAATAGAAAAGATATTTGATGAACAAATGAAGATGACCAATAAGAAATATATTGTAATGGAACAGTATATTTCAGGACATGAAATAGGTGTAGATGCGTTTATTAAAGATGGAAAAGTGTTATTAGTATTACCACATGAAAAATTAATATATAAGATTGGAGATATAGGAATTCCTATAGGGCATATATTACCATATAGTATTGATGAGAATATATATTTATCTCTATATAAAGAAGTTAATAAAGCAATTAAGGCTACAGGTTTAAACAATTGTGCAGTTAACATGGATATATTTATATGTGAAGATAATACAGTATCAATAATTGAAATAGGTGGTAGGTCAGGAGCAACAGGAATACCAGAGATTATTTCGGAGCATATAGGACAAGATTATTATGAGATGATAATAAAGAATGCTCTAGATATGTCAATAGAATGCACAAATATGTATAATGAAAATAATGGATATGTAGCATCTTGTCTTCTCTATAGTGAATTAGATGGAAGATTAGACAATATAATAATCCATGATAAATATAAAGGTTATGTACAATATGATTATGAGATAGGGGCTCATGTAAATAAAATGGTTGATGGAACAGATAGATTAGGACAAGTAATATTAAGTAAAAATAGTCATCAAGAAATATTAGATGATATAGATGAATTTTATAAGAGCGTAAAAATAGTTGTTAAATAGTTTTGATTGGAGGAACTTATGGAATATAAGGGCATAATTACTCCCTGTTACATAATACGAAAACAGGAATATATTAATTCAATAGAAGAAATAATGAAAGAATATAATAGTAGATGGAGTAACAATGTTATATTTGGATATTCTGTAAAGACTAATCACCTGCCATATTTAATGAATATAGCAAGAGGTTGTGGTTGGTGGGCAGAAGTAGTATCACCAGCAGAATATATCCATAGTGTAAGGCAAGGCTTTTATGTTGATAAGATAATCTATAATGGGCCACAGAAGAATATTAGTATTAGAGAGGCTTGTATGTCAGGAGGGATTGTTAATCTTGACAATATGAATGATGTTATTGATGTATGCAATATGAATCCATATCATATTACCGCAAGTATAGGAATAAGAGTAAATTTTAATTTGGAAAGGCTATGTCCGGGAGAAACAACTGTAGAAAATGAAGTTGGAAGATTTGGATTATCATATGAAAATGGTGATGTACTAAGAGCTATAAATATGCTAAGAGATAAGAAGATACCAGTTAAAGGTATACATTTACATTCATCAACTAATTCTAGAAGCCTTAAAGTATATGAAGCTATATCTAATATGGCAATTGAAATTACTTCTAAATATAATCTTGATTTAGAATACATCGATATTGGTGGTGGGTTCTTTGGTGGAAATTATTTTGATGGAAAACCTACAATTTCTCAATATGCAGATACGATAACTAGTGTATTAGATAAATATTTTGATTCTAGTAAAGTAACTTTGGTTTTAGAACCAGGGGCGGCAATATTGGCAACATCAGCAGATTATTTAACTAAAGTAATTAATATTAGAAATATATTAGATACAGAAGTTATAACTGTAGATGGTACTTGTCTTCATATCAATCCATTTATGAAGAAAAAGCAATTAACACCTTGTACAATAATAGATGGTGGAGAAGCGTTTGATAATGATTATAAGTATATTATTGGTGGTAGTACTTGTATGGAAATGGATAGATTATATCCGAGAGATATAAGTTGCAAGTTAACAATAGATTCTAAGCTATTATTTCACTGTGCAGGTGCATATACAATGACTCACAACAGTAATTTTATTAATTTAATGCCTAATATATATGTTGAAGAACATAGTGGAGAATATAATACAATTAGATTAGGTGAGCAGTATATGATGGAGATATAAGATGTTTCAGAAGATGAAGAAAAATAAAATTATAGACGTATTAATGCTTCAAATAGTTATTATAATATATACATTTTCAGGTATAACAGCTAAATATGCATCTATGGAGAATCAAATAAATTTCAAATTTATAATGTTTTATGTATTAGAGATTATTATTTTAGGTATATATGCTGTTTTTTGGCAGCAGGTTATTAAAAAATTCTCTTTATCGGTTGCGTATACTAATCGTGCCATGGATGTTCTATGGGCAATGTTATGGGCTATGCTATTTTTTAATGAACATATATCTATAAACAATATAGTAGGTGTTTTAGTAATTATAATAGGTATAGTTATAGTTAATATGGAGGGTGCTAATGAATAAGCTAATATTTATTGGAAGTATGGTAATAGCAGTGTTAGTGGCGTCCTGTTCACAAGTACTTCTTAAAAAAAGTGCTAATATAGAATATGAAAATAAAATAAAAGAGTACATTAATCCTTATGTAATAATAGGTTATGTAATGATGATAGTATCAACACTATTAACTATATATGCATATACAGGATTAGAATATAAAAATGGGCCCATTATAGAATCATTGGGATATATATTTATAATGATATTAAGCTGGCTGTTTTTTAAAGAAAAAATAACTAAGAAAAAACTATTTGGAAATATTCTCATACTAATGGGAATAGCAATATATTATATGTAAGGGAAACAAAATGAACAAAGAAAAATTATCAATTATTATACCAGTATATTATAATGAAGATAATCTTTTGCCATTGTATGAGGATATAAGGGAAAAGGTTTTAAATAAATTAAATAGCAATTATGAAATTGTCATGGTAAATGATGGTTCTAGAGATGGCTCTTATAACAAGATGAAGGAGTTAGCCCAAAAAGATGAAAATATTATATTAGTAAATCTTTCAAGAAATTTTGGTGAACATTCGGCAACTCTAGCGGGGCTTGCTAATTGTACAGGTACAGTTGCGGTAAGAAAGGCAGCAGATTTACAAGAACCTTCTGAAATGATATTAGAAATGTATGATAAATACTTAGAAGGTAGTAAAGTAGTATTGGCTGTGAGAAAAGATAGAGAAGAAGGAATTTTTCAAAAGTTTTTTGCAGGAATATACTGTGGGATGATGAGAAAAGTTGCCTTGCCTAATATGCCTAAAGGTGGATTTGATACATTTATGATTTCAAGACAAGTTATTGATATATTAGTTATGATAGGTGAGAAAAATGCATCAATAACAGAACAGATTTTATGGACAGGCTTCGAATCCGAGAAAATATATTATGTAAGAAAGAAAAGAGAAATAGGAAAGTCAGGGTGGACATTTTCTAAGAAATTTAAGTTGGCAGTAGATTCATTATTGGCATTTTCATATTTTCCTGTAAGATGTATTTCTGTTTTAGGTGGATTATCATTTATAGCAGCACTAATATGGACAATAGTATTAATTGTACAGAAAATTATAGGATATACAGAAGTTGAAGGTTATACTACATTAAGTATACTAATGCTTATGGGATTTGGTATTACCATGCTTTCAATGGGAATATTAGGTGAGTATATATGGAGAATGTTTGATGAGATAAGAAAGAAACCACCATATATAATTGATGAAATAAATAATAAAAAAGAAATATAATAAAAGCATCAGGCTAATTAACAGCTTGATGCTTTTATAGTTTCTTACGTTTAAGTCTACGTTTAACAGCAATTGTATTCCTGAACATTTTAACAATATTATTAAATTTTATTCGGCTCAGGCCATTTTGTTTGCCGCGAGTAAATACCAAATCTATAGGTAATTCAATTATTTTGTATCCTTTGCTTTGGGCTATGGCTAGCATTTCAATGTCAAAGGCAAAACCATTAGTTACTGTATCAGAGGCAATTGGTTTAATAATTTCAGATTTGTATAACTTAATACCTGTCTGAGTATCTTTGAGCTTAAGTCTAAATAATATACGCAGAATAAGATAATATCCATAACTTAATATTTTACGCGACAAGGGATAGTCTATATGTGAACCTTTGTGCATCTTAGATCCTATAGCAATATCAGCATTTTCAGCAATTAATTTATTGAGAAACACTTGGATATGGTCAGGGGATATATCTAAATCTGAATCTATAAATGCAATGTATTCGTATCTAGCTTCTTCTATTCCTTTCTTAATCGCATATCCTTTACCTTTATTTTCAGAATAAGTAATTGATTTTATATAATCATCAGAAGAAATAGCGTTGTTAATTTCATATAATGTATTATCTGTACTTCCATCATTAATGCATATGATTTCATAAACATCAGTTATACCTTTTAGTGTTTTTGAAGTTAATAATAAGTTATCACATATATGATAATCTTCATTATACGCAGGCATAACTATAGATAAGGAAGGTGTTATATTAGTACTCAAAATGAGCTCCTCCTAAAATTAATAGTAATATGTTTAGTATATAAATCTTTGTAGGTAATGTCAAATTTTTATTGAAAAAATCAATATAATGTTTGGCAAAAATTAGAAAAAGGCAACTAAGAATGTTAAGAAAATATATAAAAATAAAAAAAATAGATTAATGTATATACAATATTAAATAAATAGTATATAATTACAACGTATTTAAAATTTAGAAGTTTGTTGAGAGTAAATATATCTAAGGAGAGATTAAAATTATGATTGGCACAAATAATGTTTTCTATGTATTAACTCACGACAATAAGAAAAACGATGATAATATATCATACGTTTGCTTTGGAATAAGCGGAAAAGATTCTCAAGGACAAAATATTATATCAGTAAATGATATTAGTTTAGAGAAAGATGATGTGGAATATTTGATTGGCAAGTTAAATAGGTCAAACACCAAAGCAGAATCAGCATTGGAAGTATGTAGAAGTTTTGTAGACGTATTACATACTGTATAATGCAAATACTCAAGGGAGCTGTATGATGTTACATATAGCTCCCTTGTATTTAATTAATTCTTAATATTTTGTTAATAAATTAGGGTTGAGTTTATAGGTTAATTTTGCTATTATGTATTTAGCAAGAAATGGGATATACTATTAAATATATTAAAAATAAACCCGTTAACATATTTTTTAGAATTTGGTGATAATATTATTTGCAAGCTAAATATTGATATTATTGATAGATTATATGTTACGTTAGGGAAGGGAATGTTATGAGTAAACAACAGAAAACAAATAAAAAAGCTAAAAACAAGGCAAGAAATATTAAATTATTAAAACTTTTATTAGGGGAAGTACTAGTACTATTGTTATTAATAATAGGATATGGTGTATTTTATATAAATAGTAAAGCAAATAAAATAGTTGTAGATGATATACCTAAAGAAGATATTGAAGTAAATGATATTCAAAGTGAAAATATAGATAAATATAAGACTATTGCTATATTTGGTGGCGATGCAAGAACAGTAGGAACTTATGGCAAGGGTACTCATAGTGATGTTATTATTATTGCAAGTATCAATAATGAAACAAAAGAGGTAGAATTAGTATCCGTATATAGGGATACATATCTAGAAATAGCAAAACCTGAACCAGAATATTTAAAAGCTAATGCAGCATTCTTCTTAGGTGGAGGACCGGTTGCAATTAATACATTAAACAGAAACTTAGATTTAAGTATAGATGATTATATTATAGTAGATTGGAAGGCAGTAACAAACGGTATTAATTTATTAGGTGGAGTAGATGTTCATATTGAATCTAATGAATTAGAGATACTTAATCTAGCATTACTAGAGCAACAAGAAGTTACGGGAATAAAGTCGGCCGGAGTATATGATACTGGTATGGTACACCTTAATGGTTCTCAAGCTACAGCTTATGCTAGAATAAGAAGTACGGGTATGGGTGATATAACAAGAACAGAGAGACAAAGGGAAGTTATAGCATCAATGGTTGCACAAGCTAAGAGTTCGGATTTAAAGACATTGAATAAAGTAATGGATGAGATGTTCCTACAAATAGGTACAAGTATTACTAAAGCAGATATGTTTTCATTAGCATCAGCAATATTTAGTTACAAACTTGGTGATACTTGTGGATTCCCATACGCATATGTACCTTCTGATATTAAAGGTAGTGTATTGGTTCCGGCAGACTTAGAAAGTAACGTAGTTTTATTACATGAATTTTTATTTGAAGATGAAAATTATGTACCTTCTGCTACAGTAAAGAGAATTAGTGCAGAGATTTCAAGTCAAACAGGCGTAGGAAATAATGTAACTGGAGAAGAGCTTAATAATATAGTTAATACTCAGATAGAAAAACATAATTAATATATAGTAGATTAAGAATTAATTAAGGACAGACTAAAATAGTCTGTCCTTAATTTGTGAATTGATATATAATAGTTTTATAAGATTTTATTAAGAGAGGGATTATTATGGCAGGAAAAGTTTCATTCACATTTAAATCAACAGATAGTAATGTAAATGTTCATTTTATAAAATGGATTCCTGATGGTGAAGTTAAAGGAATTGTTCAAATTGTACATGGCATGACTGAATATATGGATAGATATGATGATATAGCATTGTTTTTAAATAAGCATAATATATTAGTTATTGGACATGACCATTTAGGACATGGCTATACGGCAAATAGCATAGAAGAATTGGGCTATTTTGCTGATTGGGCAGGTAATGGGAAATTGGTATCAGATATATTTAGATTAAAAGTTATTGTAAAGAGAGAATATCCCAATGTTCCATACTTTTTAATAGGGCATAGCATTGGATCTTTATTAACACGAGAATATATAATGCGGTTTAAAGATGATTTAGATGGTGTAATATTAATGGGAATTATGAATTATTCTAATATAAAAGTATTTGTAGGGATTACCATAGGGAAGATAATAGCCTTATTTAAAGGCAGAAAATATAGAAGTACTATTTTAAATACATTAGGAGTAGAATTGTATAATTTGAAATTTAGAGAAGATGGTAGAAATTCTTGGATAACCAGTGATAAGGAAATAGTTAAGGCATATAATAAGAATCCCCTATGTACATTTACTTATACTGTAGGAGCTTATTTAGATATATTGGAAGGAATGAAAGAAGTTAATACTTTTGAAAATATATCTAATATTAATAAAAATTTACCGATATTATTGTTATCAGGAGATGCAGATCCAGTAGGTGATTTTGGAAAAAGCGTTAAAAAATTATATAAAACATATAAAAATATGGACCTTAATGTTAAGATTAAGTTATATAAAAATTGTAGGCATGAATTAGTTAATGAATTAAATAGAGAACAAATATATAATGACATCTTAAGATGGATTTATAAATATATGTAAAGGTTGAATGTGGATTGTAATTGTAGTATAATTATTTAGATTTAATAAAATACATATGAAGGAGAGAATAGTATGGGCTTAGGACTAGTTAATGCTATTATTATAGTAATATTAGTTTGCGTTTTTATATATTTGATAATATGGACCATAGGGTTCTTAACTTCTGGACTTAATAAAAAGCGTGAAAAGCAAAAAGAAGAGTCTAAGGAGAAGATTGAGAATATTAGATTGCGTACTATAGGGTGTGCTAAGAATTATTGGTATAATAAGCAGGATGTTGAAGATTGTACAGATAAGAGAATGAAGGAGAAATTATATCATTATTTTGATGATGTGGATGATTGTATAACAGACCTTGTTGTTGAGATGTATGATTGTGCTTTAGTAAGAACTGAAGAGTTATCACGTATAGCGTATGGAGAAAGTGTATTTGATAACGATAATGAAACTAAGGAACAAGATAATGAATCACTAGATGAATCTGTATTTGATAGTGAAGAAGAAACAACAGACATATTAACATCGGAAGATAAGACAGATGTGTTATCCATGGAAGATGAAGAGGTTGCTGATAAGACCTTGGAAGAAGATTCAGAAGATGATGATGCTAAACATAAGAAAGCATTAGAGGAAGATGAAAATGCAGCGACTTACAAGGAAGAATTAGATTCAACAGAGTATGTTGGATTAAGTGAAGAAGAGAAGAGAAGAAAAGTAGCAATAAAAGCATCTATATATGAGCATTGGGTAGGATATGTATTTCAGTTATATCAATTAATAGATATTAATGCTAATGAAGATGTAAAAAACAGAATTCGTAAAGAATTAATGCATTATGGATATAATGATATAGAAATATTATTACACAGTCCTGATAGTTTATAATTAAAAATAAGGCAAGAAATAGTTGTAACTATTTCTTGCCTTTGCTATATAAGTTAGTCAAGATGAGTAACTGGTAAGTATACAGGTAATCCGTTCATATATTTTACATCAGTTTCACCAATAATTAATGGTTTAATATAATTAATCAAATCAGCAGTAACATTGTTTCCAGCTTCATTAATCCATTCTGTAGGAATTGATTTAACCTTATTTGCAATAGTGGAAATATCAGCAGTATCGGTTTCGGTAATATATGGAAGATTACTTATACGTTTTATTACCATCATATGACCAGTTACACCCTTTAGAGAAGCCTCTACAGCCTTATATCCTAATGTGAAAGATTCTTCAATATCTGTATCAGAAGCTATATGAGAAGCAGCGCGTTGAAGAACGTTTAACTCTATAGAGCGAACTTTAACATTGATTCGTTCCTGAACAAGATATTCTAAATATTTTCCAGTACCGCTTAATTGTGAATGACCAAATGTATCAGCCACAGCATTTGTAGCACTTAAATAGTTACCATTCTTATCTTTTATTCCTTCTGAAACAGCTATAATTACGTTATTTCTTGTGTTAAGTAGATCCTTTACATCTTCTATAAATTGGTTCTCATCAAAGGCAACCTCTGGTAAATATATTAAATGAGGTGCAGTATTATAATTATTTCTTGCTAGGGCAGCAGCAGCAGTTAACCAACCAGCATCTCGTCCCATTATTTCAACAATAGTAACGCTATTTACGCTATATATAAATGTATCATGAGCTATCTCTAAAAGAGAAGTAGCAACATATTTAGCAGCAGAACCATAACCAGGAGTATGATCAGTAATTAGTAAATCGTTATCAATAGTTTTTGGGATACCTATAACCTTTACATCACTGCCAATGCTTTCACCATATTGGTTAAGCTTTAATACAGTATCCATAGAATCATTTCCGCCTATATAGAAAAATGCACCTACATTAAGCTCTTCAAATTTATTGAAAATATATTTGTAAGGTTCAATATCATTTTCAATTGTTGGTAATTTATATCTACATGAGCCAAGATACATAGCAGGTGATACTTTTAGTGTGTTAATAAAATCAGGTATATCTGAATCCATTTGTGATAAATTAATTATATTAGACTTTAAGATTCCTAATATACCATACACAGAACCATATACAATACCATATTCCTCATTAGAAATAGCACCCTCTATAACTCCAGCTAAAGATGCATTAATGGCAACTGTAGGACCGCCTGATTGTGCTACAATACAATTTTTCTTCATGTATAAATCTCCTTTATATTATTCAAGATAATAATACAATATACCGAATAAAAATACAATGATTGAATATACTATTCTCACTTGGCACGGTATTTCCAAGCCTAGTGAGAATGCATACCTAGACACTTAATGACTGGCAGAAAACTTGGCGAGGTTTTATCGAGCCTAGTCGTAGCCGTATCTTGTAATTGACTGAGGTATTATCTAAATCAATAGAAAGATTGTATTATCGAATTTAGTGGCTATGGTATATCGTTAGCTTTATTTTATACATAATCATATGTATTTTTATTGAATTTGGATTGTATTTCGACATGTTTTATTGTATAATGTAAATACAAACCTGAGATGTTCGATAACTCTTGTTATTTTGAACCTACATTTATTTTTAAGGGAATTCGATATTTGAATATGGATGTCAAGCCTTCAATTTGCAGAGGAAGACAGAAGTTTTCGTGAGAATACCCACCTAGCAGCGCTAGGACTCAAAATACAAGAACCGGCATTTTGGGGAATTACGTAAGATAAAGAAAAGCAGCTGCGATATGCTGCTTTTTTATGTAACTAAATATTATATTAAAATAAATATTTTTGGAATACATTATGTTATAAATATATTGAGAGGAGTATACATAAATTGAAGAATAGAGTGACTATATTTATAGGGGCAATATTGGTTATATTCGGTATTGTTGGTGGAGTGTTTATAAGGAATTATTTAGTGAAAAATAATTATAAAGATTGTTATACAATAAGGGAGGCCGCACATTTATTATCATATATTAATATGTCAGGTGGAGGAAATATAACTGTGGATTTACCTGAATTATATGATGGAGTTGAGGATGAAGAACCTTTTACTGCTAGAGACGCTAGAGAAGTGTTAGATTATCTTGGTATAGAATTTGATGATGCCAAATTTTCACTTAGTAAGATGAGAGATAAGAAGGCTCTAACAAAAGAAGAGTTTTTGAAAATGTTTGATTATATTGTGTTGAATAAGCCTAATTCTAGTATTGGTGTAGAGCAGTTAATTATATTAGATGTAACACAGGTAGAGAATAATTCTGAAAACAGTAATACATTATTTAATACAGTTGCCACTACACAAAATGGAGTATATCAAATTGATACTGACATCAATAAGGATATGGAAGATAAGGTTATAGATGCTTATGTAAGTAATGGTATAATAATATTATCTCTAGGTGAAAGCGATAAGTCAATTAGACTTAATAATGCGTGGATAGAAAATATTGATGGATATGTTAATGTGTTTTATGAAAACTTCCATAAAACATATCCTTGTAATGTAACTATAGATAAAGTAGAAGGTGTATTAGCGGATTTAGTAATTAATAATGAGGGAGTTAGAGATATAACTTTAAAGCAAGAGGTTATTACAAGTAAGGTATTAGCTGTTTCTAACGAAGGAATTATATTAGAGGGATATGATGCACTATTACCTATAAGTGATAACTATAAAATATATAAGGTTTATGGAGAGCTTGCTAGTGAGAAAACTTCAAAAATATTAGTTGGATATACATCTACTAGCTTTGTTATGATAGATGGAGTTATTGAGGCAGCTCTTATTACTGAGCAACCAGTTGTCACAAATATACGTGTAGCTATTAATACATCTAATTTTGAATCATTAATCCATAAAGAGTTGAAAATATCATCAGAAGATGAATATACAATAACATACGGAAGTAATAGTAAGGTGGTTGCAGCAGGAGAAGTATTAGATATATTACCAAGTAGCGAATATTTTAGCGAGAATGGAAGATGCGTAATAACTGTAAACTCAGAAAATGGAAGAATTAAGTTAAATAATGTATCGAGAAGTCAAGGAATACCGACATATAGAGGTAGTATAGAGGTTTCATCATATGATGATGGAATGATAGTAGTTAATGAAGTACCTTTAGAAGAATATTTATATAGTGTTGTTCCAAGTGAAATGCCATATAGTTATGGAATAGAAGCTCTTAAAGCACAATCAATGTGTGCTAGAGGATATGCATATGATGCAATGCTTAATAATGAGTCATATGCTAAATACGGTGCTCATTTAGAAGATAGTGTTGGCTCACAAGTATATAATAATTATCCAGAAGCAGATACTTGTACATTTGCAGTAAAAGATACTTATGGAATAGTACCTGTAGTAGGTGAAGAGATTATATCAACATATTTCTTTTCTACGTCATGTGGAACTACTTGTAATAGTAAAGATGTATGGGGACAGGAATTTAGTTACCTTACAGATAATGTAGAAAATGTAACTGGCGATGAAATAGATTTGTCAAATAGTGATACATTTAAAATGTTTATTGAAGATAGTAGTAAGTATAATACTATAGAAAGTAATTTCCCATTTTATAGATGGAATGTTACCTTTACTAAAGAACAAATATCAAATGCAATTAATTCTAATTTAAAAAGTAGAATAGAAGCAAATCCTAATAATTTTATAGTTATTACACCCGAAGGAGACTTTATTAAAACATCAGTTGATACTATTGGTGAGGTTACAAAAATAGAGGTTAACAAAAGAGGCAAAAGTGGTATAATACTGGATATGACTATATTCGGAACAGAGAATAGTATAAAGGTAGTTGGGCAAACTAATGCTAGAGCTATATTATGTCCTTCAGAAGTAGAGATTATTAAAAATGATGGTCAATCAGTAACAGGCTGGTCTTCTTTGCCAAGTGCATTTTATTATATAAGTACAGATGGTGATAATTTTACTATTCATGGTGGTGGTTTTGGTCATGGTGTAGGAATGAGCCAAAATGGAGCTAAAGCATTAGCTGATTTAGGATATAATGCAGAATATATTATAGAACACTATTATACAGGTGCTACATTAATGTATATATATGGTTCAGGAGATGCTTTGAAAAAAGAAGAACCTATCCAGCAAGAAGATACTACAGAACAAGGTGAAGATTCGGAACAAGATCAATCAACAGAAGAAGGATCTTCAGAAGAAGTTTAGTCTATTTAATAAAATTATAATATATAGAGGATGTATAGATGGTAAAGAAGGCATATGTAAATATAAAAGAAATACTTGATAAGATGAGAGATGACTACTTATCAGCATTTTCAGCACAGGCTACATTTTTTATTTTGTTATCATTTTTTCCGTTTATGTTATTTTTATTGACAATGGCAAAATTCATGCCATTTACTAAACAAGATGTAGTTAGTGTTATATCAAGTGCTATACCCTCTGATATAACTCCGTATATAATAAGTATTGTAAATGAATTGTATGGAAAGGCTACAGGCACATTGATTTCTTTCTCCGCAATTATACTTGTATGGTCAGCTTCAAAAGGAATTATGGCAATTATGAGAGGACTAAATGCTGTTTATAGAACGGATGAATCAAGGGGATATGTAATTTTAAGACTAATTTCTACAGTATACACATTTATTGTTGCCATAGTAGTAGTAGGTATGCTTAGTATATTTGTATTTGGTAATACTATATTTAATAAACTAACGGCTGAATATAGTGAATTAGCAGATATAGCAGGACTTATTATTAGTCTAAGAACAGGTGTGGGTATAATAATAATATTTTTCTTCTTTATATTAATATATAAGAAATTGCCTAGTCATAATGTTAGTCATCGAGATGAGATACCGGGAGCTTTATTTGCTACAGCAGGATGGATAGCATTATCATATTTGTTTTCTATATTTGTTGATAGTTTTACTAACATGTCATATATGTATGGTTCCTTAGCAGGAATTATTATTTCCTTATTATGGCTATATGTATGCATGTATATATTATTTTTAGGAGCAGAACTTAATTATTTTATACATGAAGGATACTTGACACGATTTAAAAATGTGATAAAATAAATAACAGTGATAAAAGCGTTGATAGTGCAAGTAAGGATTGTTTTCCTACAGAGAGAGAGGATCACCGGCTGTAAGTCCTCTTAGGTTCAGATATTCCTGAGTTTTCACACTGGAGCAGCATCTTTGAAGTAATAGTAGAAGATGACGTTATTACCTACGTTACAGGTTATCTAAGTGCTTAGAATCTAAGATTCTAGGAATTAGGGTGGTACCGCGATTATTCGTCCCTTTTTAGGGGCGATTTTTTTATTTCAAGAAATTGATAGGAGAGAATGCTATGAAGGAAAAATTACAGGCAATAAGAGAGGATGCTTTAGCTAAGATTTCAGAAGCTAAGGATATGGAAACTCTTAATAACATTAAGGTTGCTATTTTAGGTAAGAAAGGTGAACTTACATCAGTACTTAAAGGTATGAAGGATGTTTCACCAGAAGATAGACCTATGGTAGGTCAATTAGTAAATGACACAAGAAATGTTATTGAAGAACGTTTAGAAAGTGAAATTAAGGCAATTGCAAAAGCAGTTAGAACTGAAAAAATGAAGAGGGAAACAATAGATGTTACTCTTCCAGGAACAAAATTAATAAGAGGACATAGGCATCCTAATCAAATAGCTCTTGAAGATTTAGAGAGAGTATTTATTGGTATGGGATATGAGGTTGTAGAAGGTCCAGAAGTTGAATATGACAAATACAACTTTGAGTTACTTAATATACCTGCAAACCATCCAGCCAAGGATGAGCAGGATACTTTCTATATAACAAAAGACATTTTACTAAGAACTCAAACATCATCTGTTCAAGCTCGTGTTATGGAAACAGGAAAGATGCCTATTAGAGTATTAGCGCCAGGTAGAGTATTTAGATCTGATGAAGTTGATGCAACGCACTCACCTTCATTCCATCAAGTTGAAGGATTGGTAGTTGATAAGGGAATTACATTTGCTGATCTTAAGGGAACTCTAGATCAATTTGCTAAGGAGTTCTTTGGCCCTAATACAAAGACTAAGTTTAGACCTCATCATTTCCCATTTACAGAGCCTTCAGCAGAAGTTGATATTACATGCTTTAAATGTGGTGGAGATGGCTGCCGTATGTGTAAGGGAAGTGGTTGGATTGAAATACTAGGTTGTGGTATGGTTCACCCTAAGGTTTTAAAAGATTGTGGTATTGATCCAGAAGTATATTCAGGTTTTGCTTTTGGTATAGGTCTTGAAAGAGTAACATTATTAAAATATGAGATTGATGATATGCGTCTTTTATATGAGAACGACACAAGATTTTTAAATCAATTTTAATTTATAGAAAGTAGGTATGAATTATGAATACACCATTAAGTTGGATTAAAGCATATGTTCCAGGACTTGAGGAATATAATGTAAAAGATATAGTAGATAGTATGACTCTTTCTGGCTCTCATGTTGAGTGTTATGAGCAGAAAGATAAGAATCTAGAGCAAATAGTAGTTGGTAGAATAGATGTTATTGATAAGCATCCTGATGCAGAGAAACTAGTAGTATGTAAGGTAGATATAGGAGCTGATGAACCAACGCAAATAGTAACAGGTGCTAAGAATGTTAAAGAGGGAGATTTAATCCCTGTAGTATTAGCAGGTGGTAAGGTAACAGCACTTCACGGTGACGAGACAGTATATGAAGATGGTATTAAAATTAAAGCTGGAAAACTTCGTGGAGTAGAATCAAATGGTATGATGTGTGGAATTGAAGAACTTGGTTCTTCAAGAGATTTCTATCCAGAAGCACCAGAAGATGGTGTATATGTATTTATGCCAGAATCAGGGGTAAAACCAGGTGAGAACGCAGTTAAGGCACTAGGATTAGATGATACAGTAATTGAATATGAAATTACATCTAATAGAGTAGACTGTTTTAGCATGATAGGTATGGCAAGAGAATATGCCGCAACATTTAATAAAGAATACAAGCCACCAGTAATTGAAGTTAAAGGCAATGGTGGAGATGTAAATGATTATATTTCAGTCGAAGTAGTAGACAATGATTTATGTAAGAGATATTGCGCAAGAGTAGTTAAAAATCTTAAAATCGGACCATCACCTAAATGGATGAGAGATAGATTAAGAACTATGGGTATTCGTTCGATTAATAATTTGGTTGACATAACTAACTATGTTATGGAAGAGTATGGTCAACCAATGCATGCATTTGATCTTGACACTGTTGCAGGAAACAAGATTGTTGTTAAGAGAGCAGAAGAAGGTTCAACATTTGTAACTCTTGATGGACAAGAAAGAAATATGGATAATGATGTTCTTATGATATGTGATGGTGAAAAACCAGTTGGTATTGCAGGTATTATGGGTGGAGAAAACTCAATGGTAACTGATAGCATTAATACATTATTATTTGAGGCGGCTTGTTTTGATGGAACTAATATAAGACTTTCTTCAAAAAGGATTGGTTTAAGAACAGATGCGTCTTCTAAGTTTGAAAAAGGATTAGATCCTAATTTAGCAATTGAAGCTATAAATAGAGCTTGCCAACTTATTGAAGAATTAGGTTGTGGTGAAGTTGTAGATGGAATTGTTGATGTATACCCTAATCCAGTAAAATCAGTGATTCTACCATTTGAACCAGACAAATATAACGGATTATTGGGTACAGATATAAAAAGTGAATTAATGTTAGAATATTTTGAAAAACTTGGATTTACTTATAATAAGGATTCGAATAGTGTGACCGTACCGACTTATAGACAAGATGTGTTATGTATGGCAGATTTAGCTGAAGAAGTTGCTAGGTTTTATGGATATGACAATATTCCTACAGCACTTCCTCATGGTGAAGCTACAGCGGGTAAGTTACCATTTAACCAAAGAGTTGATGCTGTTGCAAGAGATGTAGTAGAGCAAAATGGTTTCTCAGGTGGTATGTGTTATTCGTTTGAAAGTCCTAAGGTGTTTGATAAATTGCTTATGCCAGAAGATTCAGAATATAGAAAAGCAGTAGTTATTTCAAATCCATTAGGAGAAGATTTCTCTATAATGAGAACTGTATCTTTAAATGGTATTGTTACATCATTAGCTACTAATTATAATAGAAGAAATAAATTTGCTAGATTATATGAATTAAGCAATGTATATTTACCGAAAGCACTTCCTCTTACAGAACTTCCGGATGAGAAGATGAAATTAACATTAGGAATGTATGGTGAGGGTGACTTCTTTACACTAAAGGGTGTTCTTGAGGAATTATTTGAGAAATTAGGATTTGGTGGACAAATATCATATGAACCTATAACTGATGTACCTTTCTTACATCCAGGACGTCAAGCAGCTCTTAAGAAAGGTAAAATGGAAGTAGGATTTATTGGTCAATTACATCCAGAGGCAGGAGATAATTATAACATTAAGGCAGATGTGTATGTAGCTGTTGTTGATATGAGTATAGTTACAATGTTATCAACATTTGATAGAAAATACGAAGGTATTGCTAAGTTCCCAGCTAGTACAAGAGATCTAAGTCTTGTTATAGATAAAACCATATTTGTTGGTCAAGTTGAGGCTGTAATTAAGAAATGTGGTGGAAAACTTCTTGAAAATTGTGAATTATTCGATATATATGAAGGTGAGCAAGTAGGCGAAGGTAAGAAGTCTGTAGCATATTCACTTTCTTTTAGAGCTAAGGATAGAAACCTAGAAAGTAGTGAAATTGATGCTATTATTGCTAAGGTACTTAAAGAATTAGGAAAGCTTGGAATAGAAATTAGAGGATAAGAAATATGAAATTATCAGATTTTAATTATGATTTACCAGAAGAATTAATAGCACAGGATCCTTTAGATAGAAGAAGTTCTTCTAGACTTATGGTTATTAATAAAGAATCTGGTGAAGTGAGTCATAAGCATTTTAGCGATATAATTGATTATCTTAATCCAGGAGATTGTTTGGTTATTAATGATACTAAAGTTATTCCGGCAAGGCTTATAGGAGCCAAAGAAGGTACGGGAGCATCTGTAGAACTTCTATTATTAAAGCGTAAAGAAGAAAAGGTATGGGAAACATTAGTTAAGCCTGGCAAAAAGGCGAGAGTGGGCACTAGAATATCTTTTGGTAATGGATTATTAGTTGCAGAGGTTATTGATATTGTAGAAGAAGGAAATAGACTTGTTCGTTTTGAATATGAAGGTATATTTGAAGAGATTCTTGATGAACTTGGACAAATGCCTCTTCCACCATATATAACTCATGAACTTAAAGATAAAAATCGTTATCAGACTGTATATGCAAAGCATGAAGGTTCAGCAGCAGCACCTACAGCAGGATTACATTTCACAGAAGAGTTATTATCAGATATAGAGAAAAAGGGCGTTAAAATTGCTCATGTAACCCTTCACGTTGGATTAGGTACATTTAGACCAGTTAAAGTTGAAAACGTATTAGAACACCATATGCATTCGGAATTCTATATGATTGCTGAAGAAGATGCAGAGATTATTAATGAAGCTAAGAAAAATGGTGGTAGAATAATATCAGTAGGTACAACAAGTACAAGAACTCTAGAGACCGCGGCAGATGATAATGGATATATTAAGGCTAGCAGTGGTTGGACTGAGATATTTATATATCCAGGATACAGATTTAAGATTGTAGATAAGCTTATAACAAACTTTCATTTACCAGAATCTACATTGCTTATGTTAGTATCAGCTTTAGCAGATAGAGAAACTATACTTAATGTATATAATGTTGCAGTAGAAGAGAAATATAGATTTTTCTCATTTGGAGATGCAATGTTCTTTTAATTAACGTATATAATAATTAAATTAAGCGCTTTGATTGTAATAGTCTAGTTTAGAAATCTTTGCAATCATTGCGCTTGTTTATTTTATAGTAAATGTATTTGAAGTTGCAATAAAAGAGAAAAAATAAGATGAAATCTGAAAATGGTTAAAAATAATAGCAAAATTCTGAAAATAAGCTACAAGCTTGTTTTAATTAATTGTATGTAATATTATTTATATAAACATCTAAATAAATTAAGCAAATAAACAAGATTTAAAACTGAATTATAAGTAGTTAAGTAAATTATTTATATGAAAAGAGGATACATAAGTGGTAGAATTATTTTATGTAAAATATGATAAGGAAGACTGGATAGATAAAATAGAGTCCAAAAGTATTTTTAGCAAAGAAGATAATCAAGTTATTGGAAGTGAAACTAAGTTGAAGCATGAGATTGGATATAGAATGCTTGATTATTATCTAAAACATCGAAAAAACCTTGAATCACATTTTGTGTTAGAAAAACGTGATGGTAAGAAACCTAGATTGAATGAAATAAAAAATGTGATATTTAATATAAGTCATAGCGAAAACCTAGTGATTATAGGGTTTTGTCAAGAAGAAATTGGTGTGGATTGTGAGAGGATTAGACAGTGTCGTGATAATGTAGTAAATAAGATTTTCACAAAAATTCAAAAAGAACATTTAGAGAAAAGCTATGATAAAAATAGATATTTTACTAGTATTTGGACTTTAAAAGAAAGTTTTGTAAAGAATATAGGAACAGGGATAGGGTATCCGCTAGAAACAGTCGATGTGTATATTGATGAAAACAATAATGTAATTAATTGTATGGAGGGATACAATTTTACTCAGCTTAATATAGAGGATAATATAGTTTCGATTTGTACTATACAAGACAAAGAGGTAGAGGTAGAGGATATAAGCTTAATAATTGAAGAGGATATATTGATGAATATGCAACATTAACTATACTGGTTGATGTTGCATTTTTATTTAGTAACTAAGAAAAGATGGAATATTAATAAAGTTAAATAGACAGCATTCAGTTAGAGTTGACAATAATATATGAGCATGATAAAATTGTACTATTGAGAGTAGTACAGTTGTAACACATTAATAAATTAAGAGTGGTTAAATTGTAAAATATGATCATGCATATGAGGAGGTGAGTGTATGATAAAACTAGATTATAAAAGTAGTAAGCCCATTTATGAACAGATAATAGAACAAGTAAAATTAAATGCTATAAAAGGGTATCTTAGAGAGGGAGATGTTATTCCATCGGTTAGAAAGTTAGCTATGGAGTTATCGGTAACTCCAACTACAGTAGCAAAAGCATATCAAGAACTAGAAAGACAGAACATAATAGAAACCGTGAGGGGAAAAGGAACATTTATTGCAACCTCACTTAATATAAAGCAAAATAAAGAAGTTATAAATAAGGCTATAGATAATATAAGATCAAGTGTTTTAGAGCTTAAGGTGATGAAGATAGGTAAAGAAGATATACTGAGAATAGTAAATAATATATATGATGAGTTAGAATAAGGGGATGAGAATATGTTAGAAGTTAAAAATGCAAGTAAAAGTTATTATAAGATGCAAGCAATGGAAGATATAAATTTAATTGTTAACAAAGGTGAGATTCATGGGCTTATAGGAGAAAATAGTGCTGGAAAAACAACATTAATTAAGTGTTTGGTGGGAATATATAGATTGGATTCAGGAGATATTTTATATGATGGTAAACCAGTGTATGACAATCCAGAAGTTAAGGAAAAGATAGCATATGTATCTGATTATAATGAATATATACCAGGATATAATATTAAAAGGATTGTAAAATTATATAAGAATTTTTATGAAGGCTTTGATGAGAATCGATTTGATGAACTTAATAGTATTTTTAAACTTAATAAAAGCGCTTTGATTTCATCGTTGTCAAAAGGGCAAAAGATGAGATTAGCATTTATGTTAAGTATTGCTCAAAATAGTGATTATATTATTTTAGATGAACCAACCTCTGGATTAGATGTAATTGGGAAAAATCAATTATTAGACATTATAGTTTCTGAGGTGGAAAATAGACAGGTAGGCGTATTAATATCATCACATAATTTGAGCGGATTAGAAACTATATGTGATAAAGTTACTATGATGAAAAATGGTAAAATAGATCTACAAGGAGATATAGATGTTATTAAGGAGAAATATGCTAAGTTACAAATTGTGTTTGAAGGAGGATTTCCTAGAAAAATGCATAATAACCCTAGAATTATTGGATTGAAAAATGTGGGGAGCATATATACAATTGTCGTTGAAAATATGGATGACGTCTTTATCAGTGAATTACGTAATGGAGGAGCTACTTTAATAGAAGAAATACCTATAACATTAGAAGAATTATTTATATATGCTAATAAGGAGGCTGATGGAGATGAAACAATACAAAAAGTTATTTAAAATGCAATATATGTATTATCTAGTAATAGGTATGTTTTTAATAATACCTATTATAGGCTTACTGAATAATTTCCAAAATCAGAAAATTATTAATTTCTATGATGTCTATATTAGGACAATAAATGGTTACTGGAACTCTAGTGTTAGTCAAAGAGTGGGAGAAGAACTTGTTTCTCAAATAGTAGGAGAGACTATCAGTTCTATATATTACTTGAATTGGATAATTATCATAGGATTATTTATAATTAATATGTTGAGGGCAGTAAATAGAATAAATAGAAGGACAATAGACTTCGTAGCAGTATTGCCTGTTACTAGAATTGCTAGTACCATTTTTGACTTAAGCATGGATTCGATATTTGTGATATTCTTATATGGTGTTATGTATTTTTTTGAACGTATGTATATTTTTCAACATGAATTATTTAGGGTATATTCGCAAGAATTAGTATTAGGAATAAATAGAATTATGGTTTTATTAATTCTTTCAGATATTTTAATAGTAACCATATTTAAGTTGTTAGATGTAGTAACCACTAATGGAATGGTAGCTTGTTTTATTGCCATATTTAATTATTTTTCTTTGAATAGTATTTTAGTTGGTATTTTAGGTGAATTTAATAAGTTTTTATATAATGTTTCTAATAGCCTATTTTTCCCTTTAAATGAATATTGGCAAGGTGATGAAGAATTTGGATATGTTATTAATTCTGTATATTCAATAAGGACTAATAAGTTTTTTGAAATGATTATTACGCTGTTGATTGTTATAATAATTTTGATTTTAATAACAATTTATTATAGTAAAAAAATTGATTATTCACGAGGAGGACTGTTTTATTTTGATTTACCTAGATATGTTAACATTGTAATAATAGCAATATTAATGCTTGTTTATACATCGTCTGTTCTTTTTGCAAGTTACTATAATATATTTTTGAAAATAAGTGTATTGATTGCTTGTATAGTTGGAATATTGGCAATTAATTATTTTATATCGCCAAGTAAAATTAAAAATAAAATTGCCTAGAGAGGAGGTTGGTTTAGGATGAAACAATATAAAAAATTGTTTAAAATGTATCATATGTACTATTTATTAGGCGGTTTATTTGTATTTATATCGTCTATAGTATTGCTATATAATTCTCAACAAGAGAATATATGGTGGTCTACATTGATTTATGATGAAATTAAAAAAGCTTCTGGATTATTGTTTGATGTAGAAACAGCCATAATGGAACTTAAAGACAGCGTAATTAATAATAGCATTAGTAATTTATTTCGATCTAATCGAATAATTATTATGGGGCTATTTATAATTAATTTAATAAAGGCTGTAACCAAAATTAATAGAAAATCAATAGAATTTATGGCTACATTGCCAGTTACTAAGATGTCTAATACTATTTTCGGGTTTACTATGGATTCTTTGTTAATAGTGATAATATATGGATGTACATATTTTTTTGAACGTATGTATATATCCCAACATGAAATTTTTACACTTTGTTCTGAAGTGATAATACAGAGATTAAATAAAGTAGTTATTGTTATGATCGTTTCAGATATATTAATTGTAGCTTTAATTAAATTGTTAGAAGTGGTAACTAGTAATGGAATATTAGCTTATTTTATAGCAATGTTTGATTACATTTCATTAAACTATATATTTGTTAATATTTTAGGAGAAAGTAGTAGATTTGTACATGATAAATCTATTAGGTTTTTCTTTCCTATAAATGATTATGTATATTATGAAAATGGGGTTTATATTGATAATATGATATATTCTACAGAAGGTAGCGAATTTTTTAAGTTAATTACAACAGTACTAATAGCTACAGTAGTTTTTTTTATAGTAGCACTTTATTATAGTAAAAAAGTAGATTATTCAAGAGGGGGACTGTTTTATTTCAATCTTCCCAGGTATGTAAACCTTGGGATAATAGTAACAATAATGGGTATCTATCTAGTAAATGTATATAAAGCTGACTATAATATATTTATAAAAATAGATACGGTTATTGCTTGTGTAATTGGACTATTATTAATTAATTATTACATATCGCCAAGAAAAGTTAGAAATAAAATTGCTTGATGAGTATATACCGTCCAATTATTTCATATTATATAGGATAAGCATTAATACTATATAATAAGGAGGCGACAAAATGGATAGGTATGTTGTGTCAAAAGAATTAGTATCAGTTAAGGAGGAACCTAATCAAAAATCTATGGTAGTTGATGAGCTTCTTTACGGAATGGAAATAACCATAAAGAAGAGGTTACTTAATGGCTGGATATTAATAAAAACGTTTTATGGGTATGAGGGGTATATAAAATCAGATGACGTGGTTGCTTATAAATTAGAAAAAGGAAGAAATGAATTAGTAATAGGAAGAATAAATGATATATATGAAAAACCAGATATAAAAAGCAAGAGAATCTATAAGGTTCTCAGAGGTAGTATGGTTAACACACTTATAAGGGAAAGTAATGGCTATACTGAAGTATTACTATATAGTGGTAAAGTAGGATATATAAAGACAAGCGCATTAGGTGAAATGATTACTAAGGGGAGTAATGAAATTAGCATTAGAAAAAATATCGTAGAGTCAGCTATGTCTTATTTAGGAACCCAATATAGATGGGGTGGAAAATCACCTGAGGGAATAGACTGTTCGGGATTATGTTTTATGGCATATTTATTAAATGGAGTTATTATCTGGAGAGATTCATATATACATGAAGGTTATCCTATTATAAAAATAAAATTAGAGGATATTAAAGAAGCAGATTTGTTATATTTTGAGGGGCATGTAGCAATGTATATTGGTAATGGTAGATTTATACATGCAACTAATAGAATAGGGGAAGATAGTGTAGTAATAGCAAGCCTTAATAAGCGAGATGATTGTTATAGAAGCGATTTGGCAGAATCAATATTAGCAGTTGGAAGTTTTAGAAAATATTGTTTATAAAAAGTTTATAATTTTGATATAAAAATTCTTTGACATGTGTGTATATAAAATGTACAATATCCTATGTGACTGACCAGTCGGTCGGAAGAAAAACTAGGAAGGACATGAGAGAATGTTATCAAAATTTAGTGTTAAGAAACCTTATACGGTTATTGTAGGAATAATACTTGTTGTTGTACTTGGAGTAGTCGCAGCAATGAAGATGACTACAGACCTATTACCAAGTATGGAGTTGCCATATGCAATTGTTATTACAACTTATCCTGGAGCAAGTCCAGAGTCGGTTGAGGCTGGAGTTAGTAAGCCTATTGAACAATCAATAGCAACTATTAATAATGTTAAGAATATACAATCTATATCTAATGAGAATTATTCATTAGTTATCATTGAATTTAATGGTGATACTAATATGGATACTGCGACAATAGATATGAGAGAAAAATTAGATCAAATATCAGCCTACTTTGATGATTCTGTAGGTAGCTCTACAATTATGAAAATTAATCCTGATATGATGCCCGTAATGGTTGTTGCTGCAGATGTTGATGGTATGGATGCATCCCAATTATCAAAATATGTTTCAGATGAGTTAGAACCAGCAATAGAAGCAGTAGATGGTGTAGCATCAGTTGATACAATGGGAAGTATTGAAGAGTCAATACATATTGTTTTAGACGATAATAAGATAGCAGGGATTAATAAAAAAGTAAAATCAGCTTTAGATGATAAGTTTGGTGAAGCAGAAGATGCTATGGATAGTGCATCTTCTCAAATAAATAGTGGTAAAAATGCTTTAGAATCAGGTAAGAAACAATTAGAAAGTGAGTTAGGACCAACCGAGGAGAAACTTAATTCTACAAAAACGGATTTAGCAAATACTGTAGCACAATTACAAGCAAAGTTAAAATCACTTGAAGAAAGTGAAAAAGCTCTTAAAGCGTTACCAGAACAAAAAGCAGCATTAGAAGCTACAAGAACAGCATTACAAACAGCTTTAGATACATATAATCAATGTGTTGCGGTAAGGGATGCTTTGCAACCTTTAATAGATGCTAATATGGCCAATGAAGAGCAAAGAGCTCAATATCAACAAGTAGTTACTACTATTAGTACAATTGAAGAAAATCTTAAAGATAATAATGGTAATTCTATAAGTATATCAGATGTGCCAGCATTTATAACTCAACTTGATGCTGGAATAGCACAAATAGATGCAGCCTTAGTTGATTATGATGATAATATGGCAGCAATTGTAGATGGAAAAAATCAAATCAATTCAGCGTTAATTGGATTAGCAAATGGACGTATTACTGTAAATGAAGGATTAAGTCAGATTGAAAGTGTTAAAGCTTCAATGGATTTAACTATGCTAGAAGCTGCTATTAAATTAGATACAGGTTCTACTACTTTAGATGAGAAAAAGACAGAACTTGAGAATGCAAAAGACGCCGCTTATGAAGGCGCAGATATGACTAATATTATTACTAAAGATTTAATCAAAAATATATTATATGCTCAAAACTTTGCAATGCCAGCAGGATATATTGTTGAAGATAACGTAGATTATCTTATTCGTGTAGGTAATAAGTTTAGTAATATGGAAGAAATGTCTGATTTTATATTATTAGATTTAGGAATGGATGGATTAGATCCAATAAAGTTATCAGATGTAGCAGACGTTACTTTAGTTGATAATATGGATGAAGTGTATACAAGAGTAAATGGTAACTCTGGTATTATACTTTCAATAAATAAACAAACAGAGTATTCAACAGCAGATGTAGCAGATAGATTAAATGAAAAATTATTAGAGTTAGCAGAAGGAAAAGAAGGTTTACGTATAACTAACCTTATGGATCAAGGTGTTTATATTGATTTAGTAGTAGACTCTGTATTAAGTAATCTTGTATTTGGTGCAATATTAGCAATATTAATTTTATTAGTATTCTTAAAGGATATAAAACCAACAGCAATAATTGCATGTTCAATACCAGTCAGTGTAATATTTGCTATTGTACTTATGTATTTTAGTGGTATTACATTAAATGTTATATCTTTATCGGGTTTAGCTTTAGGTGTTGGTATGTTAGTTGACAACTCCATTGTAGTTATTGAAAATATTTATAGACTTAGAAAAGAAGGTTATTCAGTTAAAGAAGCAGCTATAGTTGGAGCTAAACAAGTGGGTGGAGCTATAACAGCATCTACATTTACAACAGTTTGTGTATTTGCACCTATTGTATTTACAACTGGAATAACAAAACAATTATTTGTAGACATGGGACTTACAATTGCATATTCCTTATTTGCAAGTTTAATTATTGCCCTTACATTTGTACCAATGTGTGCAGCTAAAACATTTGAAAAGGTATCAGAAAAACCAAGTCGTTTCTTCTATAGATTGCAAGATATATATGAAGTAGCAATTAAGTGGTCACTAAAACATAAATGGTTAGTAGTAGGAGCCGTTATACTTGCTTTAGTTGTTAGTGGAGTGGCAACTCTTATGTCAGGTACTTCGTTAATGCCAAGTATGGATAGCCCTCAAATGTCATTATCTTTAACAATGCCAGAGGGGACTGTGGACTTAGCTGATACAGCAGCAATGTCAGATACTGTAATAGATAGAATATGTGAAATTGAAGATGTGGAAACAGTTGGTGCTATGGTTGGCGGAGGCTCTATGCTTAGCTTTGGAAGTAGTAGTTCTGTTGATTCAGTAACAATGTATATTATATGTAAAGATGATAAGAAATTAACTAATGAAGAAATAGCAACTTTAATACAAGAAAAAACATCAGATCTTGACTGTGAAATAGAAGTCCAAGCATCTATGATGGATCTATCTTCATTAGGATCGTCAGGGGTTTCGATAAATGTAAAGGGTAAAGAAATGGATACTCTTCAAGAAATAGCTAGTGATATAGCTGTTAAATTAGAAGAGGTAGAAGGTCTAATTGATATATCAAATGGACAAGAAGAGTTAACACCAGAATATAGAATAGAAGTTGATAAAGATAAAGCATCAGAATATGGATTAACTGTTGCACAGGTATTCCAAACAGTGTATGGAAAATTAGCAGATGCAACATCATCAACAAAACTTGAAACAGCTAGTAAAGAATATTCAGTATATGTAGAAGATGGCAGTAAAGAAGAATTAACAATTAATGATATTAAAAATATGACTATTCAAGGAACTAAGGATAATGAAAAAGTTGATGTTAAGATAGGTGATATAGTTAATGTTGTTGAAGGTGATGGTTTATCTTCAATTAGTAGAAAAAATCAAAGTAGATATATATCAGTTACTGCAGGAGTAGATACAGGATATAATGTTGGACTTGTAAGTAATGATGTAGAAGATTTGTTAAAGGATTATGAAATGCCAGATGGATATACTCTTGAGTTTGCAGGAGAAAATGAGACAATAAATACTGCAATGGAACAAGTTGAATTAATGTTAATACTTGCATTAATATTAATGTTCTTAATTATGGTAATACAATTCCAGTCATTTAAGTCACCATTTATAATAATGTTTACTATACCTCTTGCATTTACTGGTGGTTTTATAGGACTATTATTAACAGGAAATGAGTTGAGTGTTATTGCCCTAATTGGTATGGTTATGTTATGCGGTATTATTGTAAATAATGGTATAGTTCTTGTTGATACAATTAATCAACTTATGGAAGAAGGAATGACTAAGTATGATGCAATTATTGAAGCAGGAAGAAATAGATTAAGACCAATTATTATGACAGCTCTTACAACTATACTAGGTTTATCAACTATGGCAATGGGAATCGGAATGGGTTCTGACATGGTTCAACCAATGGCAATTGTAACAATAGGTGGACTTATATATGGTACTGTTCTTACTTTATTAGTAGTTCCATGTATATATGACTTATTCAATCGTAAGGATAGGATTGTTAAGGAGGAGGTGTAATATGGCAAAAGAGGTATCATTAGAGAAAGTGATTCCTATATATGAGGCTGTATTAGAACTCTTGGTTGAGAACAAAGAACCTTCTAATATAAAGGTTATTGATATAAGCAACCGTGCTGGTATAGGAAAAGGAACAGTATACGAGTATTTTGATAGTAAAGAAGAGGTTGTTTTAAGATCAATTATATTTGAATTGACACGTAAATTAAGAGAAATAATAGAACTTGTTAAAAAACAAGAGAATTTTGAAAAAATGGTGTATTCCACATTAGAATGGATAGATAATAATACCAAGTTTAGAAACTGTTTCACTCAAATATTGAAAATATATTTGGGTGGAATGGAAATACCTATTGGTTTACGAGATAAAATAGAAGCTGAACATGTGGGTAAATCAATAGAGTGTCAACCAGAAATTTTTATTAGAATTTTGTCGAAACAAGCAAGTGCAGAAGGTCTAGTAAATGATAATATTACAGAGGATATACTTGCGGCAAATGTTATTTCTCAAATAGGAATATACGCACTTTATAAGATAAATTCCCTAGATATGGAAGGGAAAATGGATATATCATCCAAAAAATTTATATATGAAAATATACTAAAGTTAATTAAATAAAAAAGTGGACTTCAATCATCATTATGTGATATAATTTGAACATATATTACAGCGTGGAAAGAGAGGTACATAATAATGGATGCAAGATTAGTTAGAAAAAACAGTTTAGCTGTTAAGCTAATTGCTATATTAGGAGTAGCAACTATCATTTTTAATATAGTGAACAATTGGGGAGTAAAGGGTAGTCTTGTAGGTACTATAGTATATTCAGTATTATGTGTAATAGTTGTGGGTGTTAATATTTTCCTATCAATTGTTAAGAGTGATAGTGAAATAATTAAGTATACTACAGTATTCGGATTTATCCCAGTTGCTTATTTAGCAGTATTTATGGGACACACAGATATTTTAAGTGCATTTATAGTATTAGCATTGTTATTAGTATGTATTATTTACCTAGATGATACATTATCATTATTTAGTGCAATAGTATGTGAAGTTCTAATGATAGTAAAGTTAATAATTGTTATTGTATTTGATAAGAATGCAAGTGTATTTGAGTGGGTAGGCGTTTTATTATTTGTAACATTATTTAATGTAGGTATTAATCTTATTTGTAGATTGGTTACAAAATATCAAGAAACAGATAAGCAAGAGATTAAGTATCATTTAGCATATCAACAAGAAGTTACACAAAATATGGTAACAGTAGTTGATCAAGGTAATCAGCATATAGAGCAACTTCAAGCAAAACTTGATAACTTCCAGGTTGCGACTGATGAAGTGGTTAAATCAGTTGATGCTATATCAGAAGGTGTTACTGATACAGTAGAGAACATGGAGCAACAGTCAGAGATGACTAATCAGATTCAAGGAGTTATTGGTAATCTTATTAATGTTAAAGATCATACATTAGAATCTGCAGATCAAGCAGTTGAGATTACAGATAAAGGTGTTGAGATTATTGCTCAATTAAAAGGAAAATCAGAAGATATACACATTGTTAATAATGATGTTACAGAAGTATCACAAGAATTGTTAGATAAGATATTATCAGCAGAAGAGATTACACAAATTATATATCAGATATCAAGTCAAACAAACTTACTTGCACTTAATGCATCTATAGAAGCAGCAAGAGCAGGTGAGGCAGGTAGAGGATTTGCAGTAGTAGCGGATGAGATTCGTAAACTTGCAGATGATACAAGAGAATCTATTGATAAGATTACAGAATTACTTCAAGGTATAACATACCTTGCAAATAAAACATCTGATTTAGTTAAAGAGAGTGTAGAAGCAGTTAACGAGCAAGGCGTATATATTGATCAAGTAGATCACTCATTCCATACAATAGCAGGTGTTGTTGATGAACTTCATGGCAATATGACTCAGTTGGATGAATTGAGTAGTGAATTACATGAATCAAATAATGCGATTGTAGATGGACTTAGTAATCAACAAGCAGCAAGTCAACAAATAGCGGCTAATGCTCAATCATCAGCTACATTATGTCAGACTAATCTAGAAGAGTTAGTAGATGTTATTGAAGAACTTAATCAAATAGCTAATATTATCGGTAGTTTAGGTACACATGATGAGCAAGATAATAATGAGGAATACGAAGAAGCAGCAACTGAAGAGCCAGAGATGGAAGAAGTAGCTGAAGATGAGGAAGAGTGGTAAGAAATATTAATAATTATAGAGGATAATCACTAGTTGATTATCCTCTATAATTTTATAAAAGACTTTATAAAATTATAGACGCTCCGCTATGGATTGCACTGTGGCGAAGTGGAAAAAATAAATATGGAGGAGTTATGGGAAATCACAATAAGGAAAAAAATAATAATATATATGCAAAGAATAAGAATACTAATAAGATAACTATAGCTATTATGGTAGTTGTAATGATAGGTTGTTTAGGTTTTATAGGGTATGTATTTACAACTATGAATGGGAAAGGTGTAATAGAATTTAATGACCTTAGTAATTCGCAAGTGGATGCATATATTAATAAAGATAAATATAATGGTATGGATAGAGAAGCAACAGAAGTAGTTACAAAAATAAGTGATGGATGTGAAGTATACGGATATGCATCAGAGACTAATGAAATAATCCCAGAAGGGCTTTGTACAGGAACTAAATCTAAAATAGGTATAATAGGAGTATATTTAGGAGATAAAGATGGAACTCTAATGGCAGCATATAAAATGGGGAAGACATATTATTATTATGTAACTGATGATATGAGTAGAGACGATTTTGTGGATTTTATAAAGAGTCAATGGAATTAGATATGACAAGTTGCTACAAAAAATGTTATTTTTAATTGAAAATAGACATATGTTGTGTTAGAATGATTAACGTTGCATAGAATTATAGTTAAAATAGAAAGAAGGCTTTTATGAAAAGTTCGAGAGAAGACATTAGAAATATAGCTATTATAGCTCACGTTGATCATGGTAAAACAACTTTGGTTGATGAATTATTAAAACAAAGCGGTGTATATCGTGAGAATCAAGAAGTGGTTGAACGTGTAATGGATTCAAATGATATAGAGAGAGAAAGAGGTATTACCATATTATCTAAAAATACAGCAGTTACATATGGTGATACAAAAATAAATATTATTGATACACCAGGACATGCTGATTTTGGTGGAGAAGTAGAACGTGTTCTTAAAATGGTTAATGGTGTAATATTAGTAGTTGATGCATTTGAAGGAGCTATGCCACAGACTAAGTTTGTTCTAAAAAAGGCACTTGAATTAGATTTACATGTTATTGTATGTGTTAATAAAATAGATAGGCCAGAAGCTAGACCAGAGGAAGTAGTAGATGAAGTATTAGAATTATTACTAGAATTAGATGCAACAGATGAGCAATTAGATTGTCCGTTTATATTCGCATCTGCAAAAGCAGGATTGGCATCTACAGAAATCGGTGTCGAAGGAACTGATATGAAACCTTTGTTTGACACTATTATTAACTATATACCAGCACCTGTTGGTGATAGAGATGCAGATGTACAAGTATTAATAAGTACAATAGATTTTAACGAATATGTTGGTAGAATAGGTGTAGGTAAAGTAGATAACGGTACAATATCTCTTAATCAAGAGGTAGTGTTAGTTAATGCCCATGATTTAACTAAGAAGAAAAAAGTTAAGATTGGTAAATTATATGAATTTGATGGTCTTAATAAAGTTGAAGTTAATGAAGCCACAGTAGGTGCTATTGTTGCAATTTCTGGTATAACAGATATTCAAATAGGAGATACAGTTTGTTCAGGTGATAATCCAGAACCAATACCATTTCAGAAAATATCAGATCCAACAATAGCTATGGAATTCATAGTTAATGACTCACCACTTGCAGGAAAAGAAGGTAAATTTGTTACTTCAAGACATTTAAGAGATAGATTATTTAGAGAGCTTAATACAGATGTAAGTTTACGTGTTGAAGAAACTGATAGTGCAGATAGTTTCAAAGTATCTGGTAGAGGAGAATTACATTTATCTGTTCTTATTGAAAATATGAGAAGAGAAGGATATGAATTTGCAGTAAGTAAGGCGCAAGTTATATATAAGGAAAATGAGCGTGGAGAGAAATTATAACCAATGGAAACTGCAATTATTGATGTTCCAGATGAGTTTTCTGGTACAGTAATTAATATGCTTAATAATAGAAAAGGTGAATTACAAGGAATGTCACCATCTAATGATGGTACAGTAAGATTAGAAATATATATACCGTCTAGAGGCTTAATAGGCTTTAGAGGAGACTTTATGACGTCTACTAAGGGAACAGGTATTATAAATACTGTATTTGATGAATACGGCCCATATAAAGGCGAGATTCACTATAGAAGTCAAGGCTCATTAATAGCATTTGAATCAGGTGAGACGGTAGCCTATGGTTTGTTTAGTGCTCAAGACAGAGGAACATTGTTTGTAGGAGCAGGTGAACAAGTATATGCTGGTATGGTAATTGGACAAAATGGAAAGAATGAAGATATTGAATTAAATGTATGTAAGAAGAAGCAACTTACTAACACTCGTGCTTCAGGTTCTGATGATGCATTAAAATTAAGTCCACCTAGAGTATTAAGCTTAGAACAAGCTTTGGAATTTATAGATACTGATGAATTATTAGAAATAACTCCAAAAAATATTCGTATTCGTAAGAAGATTCTAGATCCAACAGCAAGAATGAGAGCTAAGAGAAATTCATAATAAGTTAAAATGCAGAAGGTGTTTAAAATAACTATATAGATATTTTAAACACCTTTTTTGTAACTATATTTTAATGATCTTCCTCTATTACCTGAAAATCTAAATAATCAAATTCAATTTCCTCAATAAAACTGTCTTTAGTAAATCTAGTTCTAGCATGCTTTACGAAATCATTTTTATTGGTTTCAAGCCATATTGGTTTAGCTAAGTCAAATTCAAGGCATATTTGATTAAGAGCCTCATATACTTTTGCTGTTCGCGAAAGGCTGTAATTATCTATGCATATTACAGTATCTTTTAATAATCTATTATCTTTAAGTAATTTGCCCCATATTCTAAACATAGTAGTCTCCGTTTCCTTAGTATTTAACTAGAATGTATTATAGCATTAGATTTAATTACAAGCAATATAGAATTAGATGGATGAATATGTTATACTATGAATACTTAGCTTAGGTATTTTAGAGGAGGATTATATATGGGCTTTTTTGATCAGGTAAAAGAAACTATTACATCTACAAGTCAAGATGTAGCAAATAAAACAAAAGAAATATCGGAAACAATGAAGGTAAATAATAAAGTACATTTTGTGATAAATGTGGAGCTAAGATATTCTAGAATGATGGGAAATTGATGATGAACGTATTAGTGGCAGATAAAATAACAAAAATATATGGTGAGAAAGTATTATTAGATCAAGTCTCTTTTGGAATTAATGAAGGAGACAAGATTGGTGTAATAGGTATAAATGGTACAGGGAAATCTACACTTCTTAAAATTATTGGTGGAATAGTAGAATCAGATGAAGGTCAGATAGTTAAAAATAATGATGCTGATATAGCTTATTTACCACAGAATCCAGAATTTAATTTGGGAGATACAGTTTTAGAATATGTAATCCGCGATAAAAAAAGTTCTAATGAACATTGGAATATCGAAGGAGAAGCAAAGAATATTCTTAATAAGTTGAATATATATGCTTATGATAATGTGATTGACAGCTTATCAGGTGGTGAAAAGAAAAGAATTGCTTTAGCAAGAACCTTAGTATCTCCGGCTAAGATACTTATAATGGATGAGCCAACCAATCATTTGGATAGCAGTATGGTTATGTGGCTGGAACAATATCTTGGTAAGTATAAGGGCGTACTTATTATCGTTACTCATGATAGATATTTTTTGGATAGGGTAACTAATAGAATTATAGAGATTGATAATGCAAATGTATATAATTATAATGCAAATTATTCAGAATTTCTTGAACTTAGGCAACAAAGATTGGATGATGAAATTGCATCTAACAGAAAAAGAGAAAGTATACTCCGTACAGAACTTTTATGGGTGCAAAGAGGAGCAAGAGCTCGTTCTACAAAACAGAAAGCTAGATTAGAGCGATATGAGGATATGAAGAATACGAAAGGTCCTCAAGAAGTAAAAAATGTAGAATTAGACTCTGTTGCTACAAGAATAGGAAAGAAAACAATAGAAATAGAAGATATAAGTAAAGCTTATAATGATAGATGTCTTATTAACAATTTTACTTATTATACACTTAAGGGTGATAGAATTGGAATTGTTGGCAAAAATGGTTGTGGTAAATCTACCCTTTTGAAGATTATAATGGGGGAAGAGGTAGCTGATAATGGTACAGTTGTAACTGGTGAAACAATAAGGATAGGATATTTTGCTCAAGAATGTGAAGATATGAATGGAAGCGAAAGAGTTATTGATTATATTCGCAATATTGCAGAATTTGTTGAAACAACAACAGGTAAAATATCAGCATCTCAAATGTTAGAAAGGTTTCTATTTATATCAGCAATGCAATATACACCAATAAGCAAATTGTCAGGAGGGGAGAAGAGAAGATTGTACCTTCTTAAAGTATTAATGGGAGCACCTAATGTACTTATATTAGATGAGCCTACTAATGACCTAGATATTGCAACCCTTACTATATTAGAAGATTATTTAGATAGTTTTCAGGGGATTGTTATTACAGTTTCTCATGATAGATATTTTCTTGATAGAATAGTAGATAGAATATTTGCTTTTGAAGGCAATGGAACTATTAATCAATATGAAGGTGGATATACAGATTATATTGAAAGAACAGGTGGTATAGGATTAGATAATGTAGAATCTATTTTATCAGATAATTCTACAGGAAAAGCAGATATTGATAATGAAAAAGTGATAGATGAAATTAAATCAAATAGTAAAGATACCTGGAAAAAGAGAGAAGATAAAATTAAGTTTACATATTATGAGAAAAAAGAATATGAAACAATAGATTTAGATATTGCTAGTTTAGAAGAACAAATAGAAGTTATGGATAAAGATATAGAAGCATCAGCTAGTCAATATTCCAGATTAAATGAATTAATGATTCAGAAAGAAAGTTTGGAGAAACAATTAGAAGAGAAGATGGATAGATGGGTATATCTTAATGACTTAGCAGAAAAAATAGAAAATCAATAGTATTATGGAGTGAGTGATTTATGATGGAAAGTAAAAAACGTCGAGAAGAACTAATAAATATTTTAAAAAATAGTAATGTACCAATAGCAGGAAGTGAGCTATCTAAACGACTAGGGGTTAGTAGACAAGTGATAGTTCAAGATATTGCTTTGCTGAGAGCTGTTAATAAAAATATAATATCAACTACTAAGGGATATATGTTATATAGCCATGAAGAAGATAAATGTAACAGAACATTTTTGGTTAAACATACTGATGAAGAGATACAAGATGAGTTGTATACCATTGTTGATTATGGTGGAAAGGTTCTGGATGTTATAGTTGAACATGGTGTATATGGAAGCATTACAGTTGATTTAATAATAAGAAATAGGCTTGATGTAGATGAATTTCTTAAAAATATAAGTAATTCAAATGGAGAACCATTAAATAAACTAACTAACGGTGTACATATTCATACAGTTGAAGCTGATAGTGAAGATGTATTAGATGTTATTGAGCAACAATTATTAGAGAAAGGATATATTATAAAGTAATATATCCTTTTTTATTTGCAATTTGCTCTATAATATGATATTATTTGTCAGGAAAGCTGACAAGACAGGTGTAAAACTTGGTGTAAACAGCTATTATACTTGAAAGGATTATTACATACTATGGAAAAATTTAAAAAAATTTTAAACCGAATATTTATTGAAGGTTTATCAGGAATGGCAATGGGATTATTTGCAACATTAATTGTTGGAACTATTGTTAGTCAGATTGGAACACTAATAGGAGGAACTTTTGGAGCATATATATGCGTAATAGCATCAGTTGCTAAATCTCTTACTTGCGCTGGAATTGGTGTAGGTGTTGCACAGAAGTTTAATACAAAACCATTAGTTACAGTATCAGCATCAGTTGCAGCTATGATAGGAGGATATGCATCTAAAATATTAGCTGGAACATTGATTGGTGAAGCAGGTGCAGTTATATATGGCGGACCTGGTGAGCCTTTAGGAGCATTTATTGCGGCATATGTAGCAATAGAAATGGGAACATTAGTAGCAGGAAAGACTAAAGTTGATATATTGGTTACACCAATTGTCTCAATTGCATCAGGTGCTATAGTAGGATTATTAGTAGGTCCTCCTATATCAAGTATGATGACTTCATTAGGAAGTTTTATAAATTGGTCAACAGAAAGACAACCTATTATTATGGGAATATTAGTTGCTGTAGTTATGGGAATTGTATTAACATTACCTATTAGTTCAGCAGCATTAGGAATAATGCTTAGTTTGTCAGGAGTTGCAGCCGGAGCAGCAGTTGTAGGCTGTAGTGCTCAAATGATAGGGTTTGCAGTGGCAAGTTATAGAGAAAACAAAATAGGTGGTTTAGTTGCACAAGGATTGGGAACATCTATGCTTCAAGTACCAAACATTGTTAAGAAGCCAATTATATGGTTACCAGCTATTATAACAAGTGCTATATTAGGACCAATATCAAGTAAGGTATTAGGTATGACTTGTAATTCTGTAGGCTCAGGAATGGGTACTTCAGGGTTAGTAGGACAGATAACTACATTCCAAACTATGACTGAAGCAGGCGTTGGTGGAGTAGTAACTATGATTCAGATTCTAATTATGCATATAATTGCACCAGCAATAATTTCTTTAATAATTTCTGAATTAATGCGTAAAGCTGGCTTGATAAAAGAAGGCGATATGAAATTGGATTTATAAAACACAATTTATATACAAATAGAACACAGATTATACACAAAAGGTTGCTATCATTATATTAATCCATGATTAATATATTTGAAAGGAGCCTTTTTGTATGGATAATGAATATAATAACAATAATGATTTGGAAAATGTGACAAAAGTAGAGATGGCAAAAGAGAATAAGCCGAAACCAAAATTTATAACGAAATTAGCCAGTATGATTCTGTTTGGTGCAGTGTTTGGATTGTTTGCAGGTACGGTTTTCGTAGGTGTTGATTTTGTATATAGTAAATATATAGTTTCAGGAAATACAGAAATTTCGCAAACAAATACCTTAGAAAAAACATCTACAAATGGATTGGTAAATACAACATATGATGTTTCACAGGTTGCTAAAAATGTTATGCCATCTATAGTATCTATTACAAATACTACTACACAGACTTATAGTACATGGTTTGAAAACTATGAAAGAGAAGTTGATGGAAGTGGTTCAGGCTTTATAATATCTATAGATGATGATAGATTATTAATCGTGACAAATTATCATGTTATTAGTGGAAGTAACAAATTAACTGTAGGATTTGCTAATGATACAACTGCAGGAGCTATTGTTAAAGGTTATGATGAAAAAACTGATTTAGCTGTAATAGAAGTAAAGGTATCGGACTTAAGTGAAGATACACTTGGAGCTATTGCTGTAGCGACTCTAGGAGATTCTGATGCACTAGATGTAGGAGAACCAGCTATAGCTATAGGAAATGCATTAGGGTATGGGCAATCTGTAACAGTAGGTTATATTAGTGCATTAAATAGAGATGTTCAATTAGAAGATAAAACAATGACTCTATTACAAACAGATGCAGCTATTAATTTTGGTAATAGTGGTGGAGCGTTGCTTAATATAAATGGTGAAGTAATAGGCATTAACACAGTTAAGTTTGTAGATAGTTCTGTTGAAGGTATGGGATATGCAATTCCTATTTCAGATGCTATACCAATAATAAATGATTTGGTTAATTCAGAAGAAGTGTTAACGGAAAATCAAGCCTATCTAGGTATACAGGGAAATGATATTACAGAGGAATATTCAGTAATGCTTAATATGCCAGAAGGAATATATGTATCTACAGTAGGTAGTGGCTCACCAGCAGAACAAGGTGGACTTATAGCAGGGGATATTATTATTAAGTTTGATGACAAATCTATAAATAGCATGGAAACCTTACAAGATGAGTTATCCAAGAAAACAGGTGGTTCAAGTGTTACAATGACTATTCAGAGAAAAGATAAGAATGGTAATTATCAGGAAATAGATTTAGAAGTAGTATTAGGATATAGAAATCAAAATTAAATAGAAATGTGAATAGGAGTGTCGTTTATAATGATGAAAAACGACACTCTTTTTCTTATCATTTCATATTCATCATATTTAGAAGCATGTTAATTTGTTGTCTTTGAGTTGGTGACATATCTTCCATAATAACATTAAGTATTTTGTTCATTTCATCACTTGTAAATGTAACGCCTCGTTTTTTTAATTCAGTATTAGCTTTCATTAATTGAGGAATTACAACTTCGGGTTTTTGACCTTTATACTTATCAAATAATTGATCTAATAGAGCTAATTTCATAGGATCAAAATTGCTAAATTCAGGTCTTCCGCTTAGATTATTCATTATTATTCTCCTTATTATTTTGATTATATTTTTCAAAAAAGTTATCGAAATCAAATTCTAGAGATTCTTCATTGTCTACTGTATTGCTTATATTAGAATCGGGCTCATAGTTAATAGAAGAATTAGAATCAAGAATTATATCTGATTGAATAGGGGGTTCGTTAGGATAATTTATAGGCATATTATTACTGAAATTAAAAGCATTCATCATATTGTTTATAGAATCATTGTCATTAAAGTTGTTCATCATATTGTTAATAGAATTATTGTCATTAAAGTTGTTCATCATATTGTTGATAGAATCATTGTCATTAAAGTTGTTTTTCATATCGTTAGTAGGATTATTGTTAGAAAATGAATTCATTATGTTGCTCATGAAATCAGGATTAAAATTGGAACCACCCATGTTACTCATAAAATTAAATATTGTATCTGGAGAACCATTGCCATTCATCATACCACTCATCATATCACCCATACTGCCCATACCCATAGATTCCATCATGGCATTCATCTTTTTAAACATTTCCATGGATTTGTACATGTTTATTATCTGGCTTATTGAAGATGATTTTGAGAAATGATCCATATTTTCAAATTCGTGTATTATGTTTGAAAAGTCGTGATTATCGTTATGAAGACCACATGAATTTATTTTGTTTCTGTCAGAAAAATAGTAGTGTAACTTTTTTATTTCAAAAAATTTAATAAGTAGTACTAGCGGAAATTTTAATTCGTAGCCAACATAAGGAATCATAGATTCAAGAAGATATATGTTATCGTTATGTAGCAGTTTATCAAGTGGATGTTTATAGTAGAACTCCTCCATAACGCCTCCTTAATGTTGTAAAATTCTTGTTATACTATATGCGTTTTATAATATATATATGACCGTTTAATCAAGATTGCATAAAATAAAGTATAAGTAATTTTGGAGGCAAATAATGAGAACGGAATTAATTATAGATGATAATACAGTATATGAAATAGATTTAGATTGTTTATACAAATCTCGAAAAAATATTCAAAATATAAATAATGATGCTACAGAAATGTTTTCTATGAATAATATAGATACTAATACAAAAGAAGAGGAATGTATTTGTATAATGACCAAAGGGGAAAACTGTGAAAAAAAAGAAATGTGTAGATTAAAATGGATTTCTATTTTATTACTTATATACTTGTTTAATCAATAGTAAACAAAAAGGAAACAAGGTATTTCACCTTGTTTCCTTCTATGTTACCTACTTGAAATTAGTGGCATCCACAGCCGCCATGACCGCCGAATCCATTACCACAGAAGCAGAAAAGGATTAAGATAATGATTATACATTCACATCCATCATCTCCACCACCGAAGATATTTCCTAAGAAATTGTTGTCGCCACCGCAGAAGCAAGATAATAAAAGAAGAATTATTATAATACTACAGCAGCTATTGTCATTTGAGCGTCCGAATGGAGATCCTCCACATCCTGTTGCTGATAAATCACTCATTTATAGATCCTCCTATAAGTCTTTACATTGTATAATATGCACTAGGTGTATATTATGGTTACATAATTAATGAATTTTTTTAGAGATTTATTTCGACAAATAGTTTATAATAGTGAGTGGTATATTAATTATTATAAATGAGGAGACATAAGGGTATGATTTTTAAGTGTAGAAATTGTGGAGGGCAAGTTACATATAATCCAATTAAAGCAAAACTTGTATGTACTAGTTGCGATAGTATTGAATCAGAGGATAAGATTGAATCAGAGAATCCTGATAGATGTATTAACTGTGGCACCACTATAGATACTAAGAAGTTTACATCTGCCACTAAATGTGGAAGTTGTGGTGGCTATGTAATAATGGATAATATGATTAAGTATCCGTATGGACCTAATGTAGTGATACCGTTTTTAATTGATAAAGAAGGTGCAACAGAGATACTAGTAAAGAAGTTTAAAAAGTCTTTGTTTTTACCTAATGATTTCCTTTCTGTGAAATCTTTAGAATACTTATCAGGCGAATATGTACCCTTTTGGTTATATGATATTGATTCTGATATTGATTATAATGCTGTAGGAGTTAAAGTTAGAACATGGACTTCAGGGGATACAGAATATACAGAAACATCAAAATACTCTGTTAATAGGAAGATAGATATTAAATTTACTAGAATACCTGTAGATGCATCTATTGATATGGATGATACAGTTATGGATATAATGGAGCCTTATGATTATAAAATGTTGAAAAAATTTCTACCAGACTATTTATCAGGCTTTTATAGTGAAGCATATAATTATGTACCAGATGAATTGCTTCCTAGAGCAAACAAAAAGGCAGCAAAAGATTCAGAAAGTTGGTTAAAGACAACTATTAAGGAATATGATCGCATGGAAAATGTGAGAAAAGACATACGACTTAATAGGAAAAATCAAGAATTTGCATTATTACCAGTATGGAAATATACATATAGATATAACGGGAAAAATTATGATTTTTATGTAAATGGGCAAAGTGGAAAAACTTATGGAAAGATACCTGTTAGTATATCAAAATTATTTGGATATTCAGGTATTGTATTGGCAATAGTTACATTACTTACATTTGCATTAGAAAAAGTATTGGAGGTGTTATAAATGAAGGGATTTAGATTGTTTATAATAATATCTCTAATTGTTACAGCAATTTTATTTATTATATATGGTGGAATGTGGATGTCGTACAGATCTAAGATTACTACACCAGAGAGAAAAAATCTTTCTTGTGATACAGAAGAAAGAGTATTTGATTATGCAAATAAGCTTAGTAATGCAGAAGAAGAGTCACTAGAAAAATTAATATGCAAATATGAAGAAAAACTAGGTTTTGATATTGTTTTAGTTTTATTGAATGAAGATATTGGATATGAAACTGCTGATTATAGCTATAATAATTATGATGTTATTGAAAATTGGGCTAAAGATTTTTATTCTGAACATAATTTTGGTTGGGATAATGAGGATAATGATGGGGTTATATTTGTAGCAAACTACCTTGATGGATATGCTTGGTTACAAGCTTATGGTAATCCTTATTATAAATGTAGCGGTAGTAGAAGAGATGCTATGGTTGATGAAATTACAGCAAATCTTAGAGAGAATCCTTATAAAGCATGTAAAACATATGTAAATGAAGTTTTCAAAAATATGACTGGGTTAGGAATTGTGGGAGTAACCTTGCCTGGTTGGGTTAAATATATAGTAGGTTTGATAGCAGCTACAGTATTTCTTTTATGTAATGTAAAATCTAAAGCAGGTAAAGTAACAGTTAATAAAGATACATATATTGAACCAGGTAATGCTAAAGTTATAAGAAATGAAAATACTTTCTTAAGTAAACATACAACTTCGCGAAGAATAGAAACATCATCAAGTGGTAGTAGTGGCGGTGGTGGAGGAAGCTCTGGAAGTAGTGGAGGCAGTGGAGGTCGTTTTTAAGAGAACCCTATTTTTGTAATTGAATACTATGATATATATAAACAGTCTAATAATACTTATTAGGCTGTTTATTTTATATTCATATATTGATATTAATAATTCATAAATAGGGGAGAGTATTATGTCAAGGATAGGAAAAGCCTATAGGGATGCTAGGGTAATTAATTGGAATGAGGATTCGAAAATAGTAATCTTAAGTGATTGTCATAGAGGTCAAGGAAATTGGGGAGATAATTTTATGCCTAATCAAAACCTATTTTTTGTGGCATTAGATTTCTACTATAATAATGGATTTACTTATATTGAATTAGGGGATGGGGATGAGTTATGGGAAAATAGAAATATGTGTAATATAGTAGATTGTCATTCAGATTCCTTTTGGCAAATGAGTAGACTATATACTGATAATAGATTTTATATGGTATATGGAAATCATGATATAGTTAAGAGAAATAAAGACTTTGTTAAAGAAGAATTATGCAAATGCTATAATGAAGTTGGAAGATGTCATGTGGAAATGTTCCCAGATATTAATGTAGAAGAGGCAATTGTACTTAGAAATAAAGAGAAAAATAATGAAATTTTACTTGTTCATGGACACCAAGTTGATCCAATGAATAGTACATTTTGGCCAATATCAAGATTTTTGGTTAGATATTTGTGGCATCCTCTTGAGATGATAGGTTTTAAAGCACCTATTGGAGGAGAAGGAAAGCAAGAAAATAAAGATACAGAAGATAATAAATTAATTAACTTTGCCAAAGAAAATAATATAGAATTAATAGCAGGCCATACACATAGACCATATTTTTCTAAGGAAAATGAAGGATATTATAATGTGGGAAGTTGTGTGCACCCTAGATGTATAACGGCTATAGAAATAGTAGGAGATAGAAAAACCCTAGTAAAATGGACAGTTATGACTAGGAGAAATTATGATTTATATATAGAAAGAATTATATTAGAAGAAAGTTAAAAAATTACAAATTTTACGTAAAAATGTCACGCTTTTGTCACAATTGCTATGATAAAATTACATATAAATATTACATTGGCGTAATTATATGTATAAATATATGTATATAAATAAACATTGGGGTGTGCTTATGAACATAAGAAAAATTAAATTTAAAAAACTGAATAATAGAAAATCTAGAAAAATAGGAGTAGCGATAATGGCAATTATTATGAGTGTTGTCATTATTTTACCATGTGTTTCTACGCTTGCAGCAGAGATTATTAATCCTAATCCTAAGGTTGATATTATTGTTAATACTTGTTCTGATTATTCAGGTACTTATGAAGAGTTTAAGCAAGCTCTAGCAGCAGAATTAGAGAAAAACTATAATACTAATGGAGCAGAGATTAATATATCAGATGTAAGAATATCAGAAGCAGGAATTAAGATTGATACAGTAGATTTAACTGATTGGCATGTGTATGATCATTATGGTGCTACAGGTAATCCGTTATCAAATAGTAAACCTTCTACTTGGAATGATTATAGTGGAAGAAAACCATATTATTATTATCAAACACCAAACAGTTATGTAGCTGTTGCTAATATTCAAACATCACTTGGTAAAATAGATGTTACTGGATTATCAGATGACAATGCAAAAAATTATTTATTTACTATACCTCAAATATTTAATTCGGGTTTAATAAATTATATTAGTGGTAATGTTGGAAGTTTAGATTCTCACATTTATTCAAGCGTGGATCAATATGGAAAAGCTAGTATGACATTTGTTGGTTATCCAACATCAGGGTACAAAGACTTTTTATTTTACCCGGTTACTACTAGAAGTAAGAAAAGTATATCATTTGATATTGATGCACAAAATGTAAAAGTTCACTCTTTAGATGGAGCTGGATTTTTAGTTAATGCAGGTATAGATAAGAATGGTAAGTTACAAGGATATATATTATATTTTAAATTCAATTCAACAGTTACTGGTGGAGATGTATACATATATAGATTAGATGGAACTAAAACACCAACAGAGATTCATAACAATGCGTCAACAGGATTAGGTAGCTGTGGTGTTGTACAAGTAGCTACACAAGCTTTTACGTTGAATACTACAAGCAAAAAGTCAAAAATATTTGTGGATTTTACTACAGATAGAATAACTGTTCAAAAACAAGATTATACAGATTTAAGTGGTACTTTGGGAAGTATAACATCTTTATTTTCAAATACAAGTATTGATACAGCACAATTTCCTTATACTAATTATAATGGATTTGGACCTTTTGTAGCTTATGCTAGTCATAGCTGTTCAACTACTTCATACTTTATATATTCAGATTTAGTTATGAGTTATCAAACAGATACATTTGAAGCAATAAGAAATTCACAATTTGCTCAAGATAGAAGTGAAACAGATACAGTTAATAGGTTTTTAATAAATTTAGCTGATAGCAATCCAGAGTTGCCAGAAAGTGCAGCTGAATATAATGAAGGTATCTTAAGACTTATTAATGATAAGGTTCAATATATTAGTACTGCTGATGATAGTAAAAATGGAATGAATTCATTTGGAAGTATGGCAGACAGTTTAGGTTCTGAAAATGTGTTTTATACAAGTGTAAGTGATGCTGAATACATAGCTAAGATAGCTAAGTATATAGCCGATAGTAATGGTTGGAGTACCAAAGATGTTAATCCACCAGCATTAACTGCGCCAGCGGCAAAGTTTACTATAATAGGTAAGGATGCAGATGATACACAAGCGACTTATCAACAAATTATTTCTATACATAGACAACATTTAATTAATGAAGGTAAGAATCAAAGAGTAGAGGTTACTTTTAAGGATGCGTCAACTCCTGTAAATGAGAGTACTCCTATTGTTAAATGGGAATATGTTATTAGAGATCAGAATGAAAAAGTAATATCAGAGAAGGTTGTGAATTTTGGAGATACTGATGCAACGCCTCCTAGTATAACAATAGATTCTAATTCTATTATAGGAAGATATACATTAACATTAACAGTTACAGATAGTAATGGTGTTGCATCAAATAGTTCAACATTACCATTTGATGTTGTAGACGATAACGTAGCACCAACTATAGGTATACAATCAGATAGTAAGAATTATGGAAAGGTAAATGTTACTATAAGTGATTCTTTAAGTGGTGTACAAGCATATCAAATAGGCGAATTTGGACCAAAGGTTACATTAACTACAGTGCGTCCAGAAGCGACAATTAGTGTTAATATTCCACAAGATGGAAGTAGTTTAGTAATTACAGCATGGGATGAATGTGGTAACTCTAAAACTCAAACATATACTACTAAAAAGGTTACATACTATACAAATTTAAGTGATATTACTACAGTATATAATACACAATATGTTTTAACAGGAACAGAAATAAGTGTTTTACCAGTATCTCCTGTAGATGCTAATGGAGATAAATATTTTGTAGGTTGGTATAATACCTCTGGGTCAACAGGTGGAACAGCAATAACAGCTACAACAAAAGTTTCAAGTGATACGATAGTATATGCTAGGTGGAATAGTAGCAGATATTTATTATCATTTAATGCAAATGGTGGTAGCTTTATTGGTAGTGCGCCTTCATTTAATGTAGCAGAAGGAACCTTACTTACAACAGCAGTAAAGAATGTAGAGATTCCAACAAGGGCAGGATATGATTTTGTTGAATGGTGTACAAACACTGGTGGTACTGCGTTAGGAACTATAACTATGACAACTAATACAACAGTATTTGCAAAATGGACATTAGGAAATGTAACATTAACATTAGACCCTAATGGAGGCGTTAAAGGTGGAACAGATAAATTACAAGGATTAAATGGATCATTAATATCAACTATATTAACTAATTATGGTACAGGAAATACTACACCGACTAAAAATGGTTGGAGTTTTGTGACTTGGAAAATGAAAGAATCAAATGGAAATTTAAGAGCAATTACAAGTAGTGATAAATTAGGAGATAATGGAGCAATTGTATATGCAGAATGGATAAGAGATAATATGCAATTTACAGGATCTACTTTACCTACCACCAAATATGCTACTAATTATTCAACTACAATTGGAGCAACAAATGGTACAAAGAAGTATAAGTATTCGTTGGCAGAAGGAACTACTCTTCCAGCAGGATTAATCCTTAATGTAGATACTGGTTTAATATCGGGAACTGTTACAGCTGATATTAAGACTTATACGTTTAAGATAACAGCAACAGAACAGCCAAATGCTAGCGTGTCACTTGCAGAATGTAAGAGTATAACACAATCATTTACTTTAGTAGTAGGTCAAGGAGATAAGCCTACAATTACTGACAAGAATGTTAATATTAAAGCAGATGCTACAGATAAGGAATTGGCTCTTACAACAGGCTTAGTTCAAGTACCTGTTGGAGTGTCAAATATAAGTTGGGCAAAAACTGGAATAACAGCAACAGGTGGAGAGTATATTGGCACAATTACTTATGATTCAAAAGTTGGTGGTGGAACAGGGACAGTTAAAGTAAAATACACTGATATATATCCTACATTAACCGTAAATGTTGCTAGTATTAATGATATAGATGCTACGGATGATGAAAACGCTAATGAAACAAGTCTATTAGCATATGTTAATTCAAGTGAATATAGGGCACTTTCATTAACTGGTGATAATACAGCATATAGTAGTGCCTTAGGAACTGCACCAACAAATTGGACTTTACCGGAGTATACTTTTAGTAATGAGGCAAGTACACCTAAGAAGAGTTACAAACCAGCAGGAGATGACTATGTATTTACACAAACATATTTAAATAATACAATAACAAGAAATCTGTTGGTTAATCCTATAGGTGTTGAATTTGATGGAACAGAAACATATTATGTATTTGCTGATGATAATAGTTTTGTATTAGATATGGTATCAACAAATGAAGGTAGTACAGTTACCTTTGAGCTAGCTAATGAAAGCAAAGATAGTGGCATAATATCAGTGGATCTAGGTGGTACCGTTACTATACAAAATAGTGGTACTGCTAAGGTAATAGCAACTGGATCAGAGACAGACCATTATTGTGAAAGTAGTAAGGTAATTACAGTGGTTGTTAGTACTAGACCTACAGTTATGACAGGTTCAGCTAGTACGTCAATAACTGATATGTCAGCAACATTAAATGGTTCTATTATAAAAGGAACAGAAAATACAGTAGATAATGGATATATTGAAAGCGGATTTATGTATAAGAAGGCTACTGATGTTGATTATACAAAAGTAATAGTTGATATAACTGATCATAATGCTATATCAAAATTTATAGATGGTTTAGAAACAAATGTTGTATATGAATATTATGCTTTTGCAACTACAAGAAGTGGAATAACAACTGGCAGTGTAGAAGAATTTGAAATTACACAGAATACTAGTGTAATAACATTGGATTCGAATAACGTGACTTATGAAAGCGCAAGCTTAAGTGGAAAAGTTCAATCAGGAAATATATTAGAAAAAGGATTTGAATACAGAGTTAAAGGTCAATTAACATTTATTAAAGAAAAGGTTTCTTTATCAAGTAATACAAATACTACTATTACTAACTTATATCCTAATACAGAATATGAGTTTAGAGCATATGCTAATACTTCGGAAGGTATGGTATATGGAGAAATATTAGGATTTACTACTGAAAGCTATAACCCATCTTCTCAATCAGGGCTTAAAATAGGGGATTTAGAAACAGGTAATACACCATTATCTGATAATGGTGATGGAAATAGTTATCATATGATAATACCACCAGATTCAGACGGAATAAGTGTAGATGGTACTATTGAGAACCCTACTTATAATAATATCTCATATTTAGAACCAATAATTCCAGGTGAAGAAGATGATCCTAAGAACAATATAACTATTGATGAAAATGGAAATATTATAATAGGTGAAAATGTTAATCAAGCAGATATTGCATTCTATGTAGATGGAGTGGAATATACAATACATGTTTTAAGAGGTTCATTATCAGTGGGAACAGCTAATAATGCTCAAGTAGCTATAGCAAGCATTAATCAACAATATTTAAGAAATAGTATTAATGAACAAAATATGTATGGTCTTGTCTCAGCGGGACAACATGTTGAAATAAGATTAGTATCAAGTGATTTTTCAGGTAGTTTAAGTACAGTTGATGCTTTTACACAATATGCAACATCAAATATTCATAATAAGGTAAAGATGGATTTAATGGACTTATCATTATATCAAATTATTGATGGTAATGTTGATGGAGCTACAGAAATCAACCATCTTGAAAGACCTATTAAGGTTGATTTAGAATTAACTGATGATTGGGAAAATGTGAGAGATATAAGGGTGCTTCATGAAAGGCATGATGGTACAATTGAACTTATAGCAGTTAATAGAAGTGGAAGAAATATATCAATGTATGTGCAAGATTTTTCTTCATATGCTATTGTAGGTGTAAATCAATATGGTGTAAATGTTAATATTGAAGGAGAAGGTCAAGTACTACCAGGTAATGATAATTATGTTCTTGATGGAGAAAGTATTACATTAGATTTTTCGCCAGCTAGATTATATTATTTAGAATCTGTAACCGATAATGGTATTCCAGTTACATTGGATAACTATACATATACTATTACTGATGTTTCGGAAGACCATAATATAAATGTTATATTTAAGCATAATCAATTTGGTATTCAAGCATCAGCAGGTGCTAACGGAAAAATATCACCATCAGGATTAACTAATGTAGATGAAGAAGGAAATATTACTTATAGATTTACTCCTAATGATGGATATAGAGTTAGTGCAATAATTGTTGATGGTGTAGAATTTGCTACAAACTCAGTAGAATATACATTTACTAATGTTACTTCTGAGCATACAATACAAGTAATATTTGAAGAGATTCCAGTTGAACCAGTAACACCTGTTGATCAAACGGATTCAACAGATCCGACGAATCCAACAGATTCAACAAACGTTACAGATTCAACAAATTCATCAGCAGGTGGTGGATTAAAAGGAATAGAAACTAAAACAAATGATGTATTTAATGAAATATTAAACATTTTAATGATAGTGATAGCTCTTAGTGGTTTGATCATCGTGTTATCTATGAAGAGTGTATATAATAAAGATATTACTACTATGTATGAATGTATTGATAATAAAAATGTGATTACTATGTTTAAAGAATATGGTTTTGAAAATATGAATGGATTATGGAACCATATTAGAAAGAAAATGGAGTTTGTAGAGAAGGAAATATCCAGATGTGCAGAGTGTATTAAAGTCACGCTTTTATATGAACTTATGGCTCTGTTTAAGAATGTTAGTAAAGGAAGTATGAGACTGTCCAGTAATTCAGTTATATATATGAAAGTGAATCCTATGGAATATAGTTTCATATAGAATAATATGGATTGAAACAAGTGATATGAATTTAGGCGATATATATACTTTGGTTAATATATGTTATATATAATTTCAATAATATTGACAGAATTAGATGCAATAATATACAATATATGTATTTAATAAATTTAAGTAGTAGTGGGGTGTATATTGTTGAGGGATAATAAAGCAATAATTGAGATTAAAAATATAAGAAAAGAATATAAGACTCTTAATAGAAGAGAAGGACTTAAAGGTTCTGTTATGGACTTGTTTTCTAGAGATTATAATACTTTAGTTGCAGTAAATGATATTAGTATGAATATAATGCCAGGAGAGATTGTAGGATATTTAGGTCCTAATGGTGCTGGTAAAAGTACTACAATTAAAATGATGACTGGAGTATTAGAACCAACTAATGGTGAGATTTTAGTGAATGGAAAGATTCCATATAGAAACAGAACAAGGAATGCCGCAGACATTGGTGTTGTATTTGGGCAGAGATCTCAATTGTGGTGGGCTTTACCTGTAATTGAGTCATTTAAGATTCTCAAAGATATATATTGTATTGATGATGTAACATACAAAGAAAATTTAGAGTTTTTTGATTCACTAGTTAATGCAAGTGAATTATATAGTAAGCCTGTAAGACAAATGTCTTTAGGACAGAGAACATTATGTGATATTTTGGCAGCATTTTTACATAATCCAAGTGTTGTATTTCTAGATGAACCTACAATAGGTCTGGATGTTTCTATGAAGAGCAGAATAAGGGAATTAATAAAAGCTCTTAATAAGGAAAAGGGGACAACAGTTATATTAACAACCCATGATATGGGGGATGTAGATGCACTGTGTCAACGTATAGTTATTATTGATAAAGGTAGTATGCTATATGATAATAGCATTGATAATTTGAAAAGTTTCTTTGGTGCATACAGAACAGCAAGATTTATGTTCAGTAAGGATTCCTTTGAAAATAGTGAAGAAAAATTAGCGATAATTGCTGATGATATACATAGCATGATTGTTAATAAATATCCAAAAGCAATATCAACCAACGTGAACGTGAACGAAGAGTGGGTTGATGTGTTAATAAATGAAGATGAAGTGCAACTTATGGAGGTTGTTAATTCTGTTCAAGAATACAAATCTATAATTGACATCAAACTTCAAGAAATATCTACGGAGAGTGTAATTAAGAAAATATATGAGAGAGGTATTCTATGATGGAAAGAAAGTTTTCCCTAAAAAAATACCTTACTCTAACTAGAGCTGGAATTGTAGAAGGCTTATCTTTTCGAGCATCATACTTAGTTACATTAGTAGGGAATATAATATATTTGATATTTATTTACTTTTTGTGGAAGGCTGTATATGCATCTAGCCCCGATCAAATAGTTAATGGAATGTCTTTTAATGATACAATGATATACCTTGTTCTTGCTACAGCATTATTTAGCTTGATGGAGGTTTGGCTTGTATGGGAAATAGGTAGAGATGTTCAATCAGGTAGAATAATTTTGAATATGTTAAAACCTATGGATTTTGAAGTGTATATGTTTTTTCAGTGCTCAGGAGGTATTGTAACGTCTTTTCTTATTACATTTTTACCTACTTTTCTTGTGGTATATTTTATTACAAAGGGTGGTATTATATTTGGAATTAATATAGTATTCTTTTTATTAAGTGTTATAATAGCCATAGCAATTAATTTTTCTATAGATTTTATTATAAGTACAGTGTGTTTATATACGGAATCATCATGGGGAATTAATATTATGAAAGAGGTTGTAGTGCTACTATTATCTGGTGCAACCATACCTATAGCTTTTTTTCCAGAAGTTTTGCAAAAAATAGTTAATTATATGCCATTTCAAGCTATATACAATACACCATTGCAGATACTTATTGGGAAAGAATTTAGTTTAGTTGATTATGGGAAAATGATATTGGTTCAGTTATTGTGGGCTGTTATTATGATTGTTATAAGTAGATTATTTTGGTCTGCCTCTAAAAAAGTGATAACAGTAAATGGTGGGTAGGTGAAGTATGGAGTTAGGTAGAAGAGGCTTAAGGTATTATTCAAAAATATACTTTAAGATATTAGCACAAGATTTAAAAAGTAAAATGAGTTATAGAGCAGATTTTATAATATCTACTATTGGTATGATATGCACTAATATATCTGGATTTGTGGCTTTTTGGATTATGTTTCAGAACTTTCCGTCTGTAATGGGATGGACCTATTATGAAATGTTATTTTTATATGGCTTTTCCTTATTATCATTAACACCTGTTCAATGTTTTTTTGATAATAATTGGAATCTTAGAGCTTATGTATATTCTGGTGATTTTATTAAATATTGTTTTAGGCCTATAAATATATTCTTTTATTTTATATCAGAGGTGTTTGATATAAAAGGATTAGGTCAGTTGGTAATGGGTGGTGGAATACTAATATATTCGTGGATTAAGTTAGGATTACCATTTACCATAATAACAATATTGCAACTTATAATAAGCTTATTTTCAGCATCACTTTTTATGATTGCATTAATGAATCTTGCAGCAGCTACGTGTTTTTGGATTGTAAATTCAGGTATAGTTATGGTATTTGCATTTAAGTTTAAAGATTATGCAAAGTATCCAATAACAATATTTAATCCAATATTTAGATTTATATTCACATTTATTATACCAATAGCGTTTATTGCATATTATCCAAGTATGTTTTTCTTAAGGGCAGATAATGTACCATTACTTACTTGGTTATCACCAATTATAGGGGTTGTATTTTTCTATATAAGTTATAAAATGTGGATGAAGGGTGCAATGAGTTATTCAGGGACAGGATCGTAAAATTTATACATAAATTTAAAATTGGAGATATTAAAATGGAGAAAAAGAGAAAACTTTCATTAAGTTTTAAATTTTTTGTCACTATTATGTTAATGGGTTTACTGATAAGTATACTTATTATTTTAATAGGGCACCGAATATACTATAAACAAATAGTAGAGCAATACGAGAAAAAAGGAACAGTTCTTATAAATACGGCGGCCAAGGATGTAGATTGGGATAAAATTGATTATTATATGGAAACCCTTGAAGAGGATGAAGAATATAACAAAACTCTTGAAAGTATGAGATTACTTAGTGAGGGAGCGGGAGCAACATATTTATATGTGTTTGTACCAGATGAAAACGGTTCCACATATATTTTTGATACTGATAATACCGATAACAGGTGTGAGTTGGGATATTATATGGAATGGTATGATAGTTTTAATAAATATAGAAAGCAATTAGCAGCAGGGAAACCATTTGGACCAATTGCATCCGATGAAGAGTATGGAGAGCTTCTTAGTATATATTTACCTTTTTATAATAGTGATAAACAGTTTGTGGGTTATTTAGGTGTTGATTATTCTATGGAGCATATTATGAGTCAACAGAGAGAGTTTACAATTGAGCTAATTATTGCATCATTAATTATATCAGTATTTATGACATTAGCATTTATTAAACTATTTCGCCATATGGTATTAGATCCTATTGATAAAATTTCATTTGCGGCAAAACGTTTTGCCATAATTGATGATGATGGAGCAGAGGCAAATAGTAGTATAGAAAGTTTGGAAATTAATACCAATGATGAACTGCAAACTTTAGCAGAAACAATTAAGTCAATGGATAATAAGATTCAAGAATATATTGAAAATCTTCAGATAGTTACGCAAAAGGCAGAAACAGATTCTTTAACAGGACTTTCTAATAGATTGACATTTGTTCAAAGGGTTAAAAACTATTTAACTAATACGGATAATTGTGAGAGAAGTATATTTTTAATGATAGATATAGATTATTTTAAAAGAATAAATGACAACTGGGGTCATGATATTGGAGATAAAGTAATAAAAGAGTTTGCTGATGTTATAAAAGCCAATTTTTGCAATACAGATTTTGTTGCAAGGATGGGAGGCGATGAATTTACTGTATTTAGTATGGGAAATTGGTCAGAGAAAGATATTCAAAAGAGAGTAGAAAGTATTCGTAAAGGAATAAAGTCTATTGATGTTATTGATGATTATGAAATAACAGCTAGTATAGGTATAGCTTTGGCGGCAGATAATGTAAAGAGTTATCGTAGATATTATACAGAGTCTGATATAGCACTATATGATGCTAAAGAGGCTGGAAGAAATAGATATGTAATCAGAAAAATAAAGAACGATTAAGAATATATTTAAGTATAGTGTAATTAAATACATATTTTAGTCATAGTATTATTATAAATAGTATATAGGTTGATTATGTATGGGTACCAGTGCTAAAATAGATCCTGAACTTCAACTATCCCTTAGTGTTGATGAAGAAAGTAGGGAAAAGAGCGTTGATCTTAATGTTGGATATGAGGAAGAATTTGATGAATGGGAATTAATAGTTAAATATGTAGGTGATATTGAAGGAGTAGTGTCCAAGCTAGGAGCTTTGGCTACTCCTTTATTTAATGGTTATGCCATTGTTAGAATAAGAGAAAATCTAATAGGCGCATTAGCAACTTATCCAGAAATATTGTATGTAGAAAAGCCTAAAACACTTATTTTAGAAGAAATGGAAGGTATAAGAGCATCTTGTATTGAGCGTGTTAGATTACCAGATTACAATTTAACTGGCAAAGGCACAATAGTTGCTGTTCTTGATAGTGGTATTGATATAACACATCCTGATTTTAGAAATGATGATGGAAGTACTAGAATATTTAAAATATGGGATCAGGGAGTTCCAGGAAATCCGCCTCAAGGTTTTTTTGAAGGCAGTGAATATACAAGTGAAGATATTAACAGAATGTTGTTAGAGGGTCAGCCAGTGGAGATTATAGACACTTCTGGGCATGGAACAGCCGTTACAGGCATTGCATGTGGTAATGGTAGAGCTTCAAATGAAAGAAATGTGGGGGTTGCACCCAATTCTAGTATTCTTGTGGTTAAATTGAAGAGAGCTAGAACTGGAAGTTTTTTTAATACTATTGAATTAATGACTGGTTTAGATTATGTGGTTAAAAATGCGATAGATGAAAATATTCCTATAGTAATTAATCTTAGTTTTGGTAATAATTATGGTGATCATAATGGTTCGAGTATTGTGGAAGCATATATAGATAGTATAAGCAATGATTATAAAATATCCATAGCTATTGGTACTGGTAATGAGGGTATAATGGGAAGACATACCAGTGGTACTTTAGTAAATGCTCAAGAGCAGGAAATTGAATTTATTATTGCACCATACGAACAGTCTATTAATCTTCAAATATGGAAGTCCTTTGCAGACGATTTTGATGTTAGTTTGGTAACACCAAACAATATTACAATTGGGCCAATAAGTAAGTATTCTCATATATCACAATTTAAAGTTACTGATACAATAATAAATACTATATATTCAGAACCGTCACCTTATAATAGTAAACAAGAAATATATATTTCATTTATTCCAACTGAGGATTATATTTTTTCAGGTATATGGAAAATAATACTTACACCTAGAAATATTGTTGATGGAGAATATAATATATGGTTGCCTGTGTCTTCTTCAATTAGTCCAGGTACCTTTTTTCAAATGCCAAGTGAAAACCTTACATTAACAATACCATCTAGTGCTAGAAATGTGATCTCTGTTGGAGCTTATAATTCTATGTTTAATACTTATGCTAGTTTTTCAGGAAGAGGGAGCAATTCTTTAAATGAAGTAAAACCAACTATAGTAGCCCCTGGTGTTGCAATAAATGCACCTTCAATTGGAGGGGGATATTCAAGTAGAACAGGAACATCATTTGCCACACCTTTTGTAGCAGGTGCAGCAGCATTATTAATGGAGTGGGGTATTGTAAACGGAAATGACCCATATATGTATGGAGAGAAATTAAAGGCATATTTAATTAGGGGAGCAAGGCAGTTGCCAGGTATGGAAACCCCAAATTATATGACAGGCTATGGAGCACTGTGTGTAAGTGACAGTTTGTCAGGATAAAATTTAACCCCTAAAATTAGAGAGTTAAATTAAAGTTATTTATATTATATGAGTTCCACATTTTTGACAGGTTCGCCGCCAGTATTTTCAAACTGAGCTTAAAAGTGAACTAATATCAATGGCTGTTTTATCCAATCCATATCTTGTAGTTGCTGTAACATTACCTTTCTCACTGCTTGAGAAGATACCATTGTAACTACCGAACGTTCCTGCATTTATATATATCTAATAAATTGGAAAATGTACTTTTTTGCCAATTTATTGATAAGGAGGTTATTGATAACAAAACCTCATACTATATGGTAACAGATGATACTCTAGACACCATTCTAACAATTTAGTATAATACTAATTATTATTTAAATTATATTTTATTGGAGGCACAATGGAGAAGAGAAGTCAATTTTCAAATAAACTAGGATTTGTATTAGCGGCGGCAGGATCTGCAATTGGATTGGGAAATATATGGAGGTTTCCATATTTAGCAGCTAAATATGGTGGAGGCGTATTTTTAATATTTTATATTTTCTTTGTACTAACTTTTGGTTTTTCAATTATGACATCAGAGATTGCATTAGGAAGAAAAACAGGTAAAAGCCCTATAAGTGCATTTTCAGTATTAAATAAAAAGTATAAATTTGTAGGTATTATTGCATCATTGATAGCATTTCTAATTTTACCTTATTACAGTGTAATAGGTGGTTGGGTAATTAAATATTTTATTGGATATTTAAGTGGTGAACATTCAGCCATGGCAGTTGATAGTGGTGAAGTATCTTACTTTGATGATTTTATCTCAAAACCAGTAGAACCTATTATATTACAGGCAATATTTGTATTAGCAATTATGGTTATTATTTTATTGGGTGTAAAGAATGGAATTGAGAAAGCAAGTAAAATCCTAATGCCATTGTTAATATTTTTGTCTGTGGCAGTTGCAATCTATGCAGTTACTTTGCCAGGAGCGTTAGAGGGAGTAAAGTATTTTCTTATTCCTAATTTTAAGAATCTTACGGTAAAGACTACCTTTGAGGGAATAATTGCAGCATTAGGGCAAATGTTTTATTCATTGTCACTTGCTATGGGAATTATGATTACCTATGGTTCATATCTAAGTAAACAAGATGATATTGAAAAGTCAGTCTCACAAATCGAAGTTTTTGATAGTTTAATTGCTGTTTTAGCAGGATTAATGATTATTCCTGCAGTTTTTGTATTTGCAAATGGTGATATGAGTAAATTAAATCAGGGACCAGGGTTAATGTTTGTTACTTTACCAAAGGTATTTGAAAGTACGTCAATGAGTACATTTATTGGATGTGTATTCTTTTTACTAGTACTATTTGCTGCATTAACATCAGGAATATCTTTAATGGAAGCAGTTGTTTCCACTGTGTGTGATGAGTTTAAGATTAAAAGAAAGCTAGCTACAATTGTTGTTACAGTATTGACAATATTGATTGGTATGCCATCTTCTCTAGGATTTGGATTATGGAGTGATATTA
>JAVBSN010000051.1:0-11262 GCA_031547045.1 Lachnospiraceae bacterium | reverse complement strand
ATACTAGTAATTTTGATATAGGTACATCTAGTTTTGATGATTTTTATACAAATACTATTGGAACAGATTTTCAATTTAATAGTTATGGATTTGAAGAGAATAGTAATGATGTAGATCATACAGATACATCAAGTAATGAAGACACATTTAATTTAGAAAAAAATATAGAGGATTCATATAGAGTACAGGAAGAACCAGTATATGTAATTGGTAATAAGAATCCACATAGTGATAAGAATAGAACTAGTAATAATAATAGAAAACGAAGTAGAAGGTTTTTGTTTATATTAGAAATAATCATATTTCTTATTGCTATATATAGTATTAGATGGTTTCAGGCTAATTATCTAACATCTGATGAGCCTTTGGAAAATGAAAATACTATTGAGTATGAAAATTTACTTAGCACAGTGGAAGTAGAGGATTATACTGATTATTTTGATTACTTTTATGTTGATGAACGTTCAGAACCACTTCAAGATAAAATTGATGAATATGATACTGTAAAAATAGGTGATAATATATTTCAAATACCAATTATGGTTTCAGAAATTCAAGAGAAATGTGATATTACTATTGATATTAATGATGAAGATACAGAAAAATTAAATACGGGGTTAGGGCTTGGTAACAGTATAACTGCTAGGATAGCAATTGAAGAATATAACAGTAAATATATTGTAAAGTTAATTAATGCCACTAATGATACCATTACAGATATTAACCAATTAGAAGTAAGTAGTATTATGACAACTTCTTGTTTAAGTGCTGATAATAAAGTGTATTACAATGATATAGAAGTATATGGTGGTATAAGGATTGGTAGTACAGTGGATGAAGTAATTAATGTACTAGGAGAACCAGAAGGTGAAAATGGTAGTAAACTCGGAAGTAAAGTATATTATTACTTTGATAATATATTTTATATATTTAATTTTAATCATGATAAAGTAGTAGACATACATATGTCCTTAGAATAATTTATATATATTATTTAAATAAGGATTTCAGTGAGTATAGCATATGAGTGATAATAAATAGTAAATAGATAGGAGGTATATATGGGTAAGGATGATATTGGAGAAGGTGTAAACGATAATATTGACAATAGTAATATAGACGATTGGAGTGTTGATATTCCTAAGTTTGATGATTTGTATACTAGCAATATTGGTAGTGATTTTCAAGTTAATAGTTATGATATGGAAATGAATAGTAATGTGGACGATATATTTAAGTCAAGTAGTAATGATGAGAAAACTGAATTAAGTAATCCATATTCAGGTATTGAATATGAATCTACAGATCAAAATACATATACTAGTTCAGATATTCAATCTAATAATAATAAGACTAATACTAATCAGAGTGAATATCAATTTAGTAACAACTATAATAATAATCAATATAATGCATATGAACAAACTTATTCTACATACAAAATAGCTGATACCTATAATGAAAAAACGTCAGTAATAGCTATAATAGGATTCATATTTAGTATAATTGGATTATTATGTTGTTTTATGCCGTGTTGTCCAGGGATTATATCAATAATAGCTTTTATATTATGTATAATTGGAGTATCTAAAGATTCTAAAAAGGGGCTTGGTCTAGCAGGTATAATTATATCAATAATTGGATTGGTTGGTACAATTATATTTACAATAATGTGGTTTGATGAGACTTCGATACTAAATGAATATTTAGATGAATATTTATATGAGTATGATTCAGTTACATATGAATATAATGACGAGGATAATTACAATTATTTTGAAAACTATATTGATGAACGTTTAAATCCCTTAAAAACACCTATTAGTGAATATAATGAAATTAGAATTGGTGAAAATGTATATGCGATGCCAATAAGCTGTAAGGATCTTGATTTTACATATGATTTAGATGATGATGATATGGAAGAACTAGAAAATGGAATAGATACTAATGGTTATATAATAGCTTCTATTTGTTTGGAAGAATATAAAACTGAACTTTTTGTATCCTTATGTAATAAAACAAATCATATTGTAACAGATATTGAGGAGTTGACAATTGATTATATAGCGACTAGTACATATAGGGATGATGATTATAATAGGTATCTAGCAGATATAGAAATGTTTGGTGGAATAAGAATTGCTAGCACTAAAGAAGAAGTGTTAAAAGTAATGGGAGAACCATCAGATTCTTATGAATATGATAGTGAAGATTTTTCGTATTGTGATGTATATTACTATTTAGATGATGTATATATAACAATTACATTTATTAATGGGAAAGTTGGCGATATATATATAAGTATTTATCAATAATGTTAATAAATTAAATAAAACTTGCATTATAATAATAATAATGTTATAATGCCATAGACAGATGATATAGTTACTAATTTATAAGAGTGGGTTTTGACCCACTCTTATATTTTGTCAAAGCGGTATTTTATGTTAAGTAGAATAAGACAGTAATCTAATATCACCATTAAACTAAGAAAGGTGGTTCTGTATGCTAAGAAGAGCAGACATTGAAAAAAAGTGTGAAGAACTGGTTACACCTATTATTGAAGAAAATAATTTCGAATTAGTAGATGTAGAATATGTGAAAGAGGGTTCTAATTATTATTTAAGAGTTTATGCGGACAAAGAAGGTGGAATTACAATTGATGATTGTGTTCTAATAAGCAGAGCTTTAAATGAAAAATTAGATGAGGACGATTTCATTGAAGATGCATATATATTAGAAGTTAGTTCTCCAGGATTGGGAAGACCATTGAAAAAAGACAAAGATTTTCTTAGAAGTATTGGTGATGTAGTGGAGATAAAATTATACAAAGGTCGTAATGGTATAAAGGAATTTGAAGGTGAATTAATATCTTACGAAGACGAAACAGTTACGATTGCAACAGAGGAAGAAGAGATAAGTTTTAAGAAAAACGAGATAGCATTAGTTAGGTTAGCATTTGATTTTTAAATATTAGGAGGGATTACTAAAATGTCAGAGTTGATAAGTGCATTAAATCAAATTGAGAAAGAAAAAGGAATTGAAAAGGAAGAATTAATAGAAGCAATTGAAAAAGCTATATTAGATGCTTGTAAGAAGGATTTTGGTAAAGCAGACAATGTTACAGTTACTATGGATAGAGAAACTGGTGATATAGAAGTATATGCTGCTAAAGAAGTAGTTGAGCAAGTTGAAGATTTCACATTAGAAATGAGTATTGAAAATGCTAAGATGATTAATGAGAAATATACTATTGGAGATACTGTAAATGTAACCATTACTCCTAAGAATTTTGGCCGTATTGCAGCACAACATGCAAGAAGTATTATTGTTCAAAAGATTAAAGAGGGTGAAAAAGATGCTCTTCTTAATCATTTTAAAGCAAAAGAAAAAGAAGTTGTAACAGGTGTAGTTCAAAGATACATAGGTAACAATATATGTATAAGCTTAGATGATAAGATGGATGCTATACTTAAAGAAAAAGAACAAGTTAAAGGTGAGCATTTTAGACCTACTGATAGAATTAAATTATATGTAATAGAAGTTTCAGAAGATACAAAGGGTGGACCAAAGATATTATTATCAAGAACTCATCCAGAGTTAGTTAAGAGATTGTTTGAGAAGGAAGTAACAGAAGTTGCTGATGGAACAGTTGAGATTAAGAGTATTTCAAGAGAAGCTGGTTCACGTTCTAAAATAGCTGTATGGTCAAATGAAAATGATGTAGATCCAGTTGGTGCTTGTGTTGGTATAAATGGAACTCGGGTTAATAATATTGTAAATGATTTAAGAGGTGAAAAAATCGATATTATTACTTGGAATGAAGACCCAGCAATATTTATAGAAAATTCTTTAAGTCCATCAAAAGTAATATCAGTTGATGTTGATGTAGAAGAGAAAAGTGCTAAGGTAGTTGTTCCAGATTATCAATTATCACTTGCAATAGTTAAAGAAGTTCAAAATGCAAGATTAGCAGCAAGACTTACAGGGTATAAGATTGATATAAAAAGTGAATCTCAAGTATATGGAACAAGTAATAATCATGGTAATTATGTTGATTACGATTCATACGATGACGAAGAAGTATAGGAAGTGATAGCGTGGCAAAGAAAATACCGCTTAGAAAATGTATAGGCTGTAATGAAATGAAAGAAAAGAAATCACTAATCAGAATTATAAAAACACCTGAAGATGATATTATATTAGATAATACAGGTAAACAAAATGGTAGGGGTGCTTATATTTGTAAAAATAGTGATTGTCTTAAGCAGGCTATAAAAACCAAAGGATTGGATAGATCATTTAAAATGAATATATCAAAAGATATATATGATAGACTTGATAAGGAGTTGATGAAACTTGAAAATGAATAAGGTTATGTCAATGCTTAGTCTTGCTCAAAAGGCAGGAAAGGTAACAAGCGGAGAATTCTCTACTGAAAAAACAGTAAAAGAAGGAAAGGCATATCTAGTTATTGTATCAGAGGAAGCATCAGAAAATACTAGAAAGAAATTTGAAAATATGTGTAGTTATTATCAAGTTGAAATTAGAATCTATGGTACTAAGGAAGATATTGGCCATGCAATTGGCAAAGAATTTAGAGCTTCTGTAGCAATTACAGAAGAGGGATTTAGCAGACAGTTAATTAAGAACATAGATATGAGTCATCATATGGAGGTGTAATATATGGCAAAAGTTAGAGTACATGCATTAGCTAAGGAATTAGGAATAGAAAGTAAGGACGTTGTTGAAATATTAAAGAAACAAGGTATAGAAGTTAAAGCTCAAAGTGGACTTGAAGATGATCAGGTGTCAATAGTAAGAAGCAAAATGTCAGGTGGAAAGACTGAAGAGAAAAAGACAAGTGTTTCAAAACCAGAGGTTAAGCCAGTTAAAGAAGTATCTGAGGCAAAGCCAGTTAAGAAGCAAGTAACAGAAAAAGTTGTAAAAGATAATGTAAATAGCAATAATAATAGACCGAATCAAGGAAACAATAGACCGAATAACAATCAAGGTCAAGGAAACAGCAGACCAAATAATAATCAAGGTCAAGGAAATAACAGACCAAATAGTAATCAAGGTCAAGGAAATAACAGACCAAATAATAATCAAAGTCAAGGAAATAACAGACCAAACAATAATCAAGGTCAAGGAAAAAACAGACCAAATAATAATCAAGGTCAAGGAAATAACAGACCAAATAATAATCAAGGTCAAGGAAATAACAGACCAAATAATAATCAAGGTCAAGGAAACAACAGACCAAATAATAATCAAGGTCAAGGAAACAACAGACCAAATAATAATCAAGGTCAAGGAAATAACAGACCAAACAATAATCAAGGTCAAGGAAATAATAGACCAAATAATAACAATAGACCATATGGTAATAATAAGCCAGGTACAGGTGTTAGAAAGAATGATCATTTTACTGTAAGAGGAACAAAACCAGTATCAAGACCAGCTCAAAAGCCACAAGTGCCAGCAGAACCAGTAATTAAAAACGTTATTTTACCATTATCATTAACTGTAAGTGAGTTAGCAGATAAGATTAAAGTACCAGTAGCACAACTTATTAAAAAGATGTTTTTAGCTGGAGAAATGGTTAATGTTAATACAGATTTAGATTTTGAAGCAGCAGCAGAGATAGCATTAGAATATAACTATATTTATGAAGAATAAGAAATTATTGATGTAATCGAAGAGTTATTAAAAGAAGATGATGAAAACGAAGATTTAATGGTTGAAAGACCTCCAGTTGTATGTGTAATGGGTCATGTAGATCATGGTAAAACCTCACTTCTAGATGCTATTAGAGAAGCTAATGTTACTGTTGGTGAATCAGGTGGTATAACTCAACATATCGGTGCATATGTTGTAAAATCTAACGGACAAAAGATTACATTTTTAGATACACCAGGACATGAAGCGTTTACTGCAATGCGTATGAGAGGTGCTCAATCTACAGATATAGCAATTTTAGTTGTTGCTGCTGATGATGGTGTTATGCCACAGACCGTTGAAGCAATTAACCATGCTAAGGCTGCTGGAATTGAAATAATTGTAGCTATCAATAAGATTGATAAAGAGAGTGCCAATATTGATAGAGTAAAACAAGAATTAATGGAATATGAATTAGTAGCAGAAGATTGGGGTGGAAGTACAGTATTTTGTCCAGTTTCTGCACATACTAAAGAAGGTATCGATAATTTATTAGAGATGATTCTTCTTACATCAGAAGTTCTTGAGCTTAAAGCAAATCCAAAGCGTAAAGCAAGAGGTATTGTTATAGAGGCAGAATTAGATAAAGGTAGAGGACCAGTTGCAACTGTATTGGTGCAAAAAGGTACATTGAAAGTTGGAGAAACAATAGCTGTTGGTAGTGCTCATGGTAAAGTAAGAGCCATGATAGATGATAAAGGCAGAAGATTAAAAGAAGCTAAACCATCAACACCAGTAGAGATTCTTGGACTTAACGGTGTTCCAGGAGCAGGTGAAGTATTTATAGCAACTGAAAATGATAAAGAAGCACGTTCAATGGCAGAAACATTTATATCATATGGTAAGGAAAAATTACTTGCTGATACTAAAGCTAAGATGTCATTAGATGATTTATTCAGTCAAATACAAGCTGGTAATGTAAAAGAGCTTAATTTAGTTGTTAAAGCAGATGTTCAAGGTTCTGTAGAAGCAGTTAAGCAAAGTTTATTAAAATTATCAAATGAAGAAGTAGTTATTAAAGTTATACATGCAGGTGTAGGTGCTATAAATGAATCAGACGTTACACTAGCTTCAGCATCTAATGCAATTATAATTGGATTTAATATTAGACCAGATGTAATGGCTAAAGAATTAGCTGATAGAGAGAAAGTAGATCTTAGATTATACAAAGTTATCTATCAAGCAATTGAAGATATTGAATCAGCAATGAAGGGAATGCTTGATCCTATATTTGAAGAGAAGGTTATAGCTCATCTTGAAGTTAGACAGACATTTAAAGCATCAAATATTGGTACAATTGCAGGTTCTTATGTACTTGATGGTACAATAGAGAGAAATTCTTCTGTTAGAATAACTAGAGAAGGAAAATTAATCTTTGAAGGGAAATTAGCAACATTAAAGAGATTTAAAGATGATGTTAAAGAAGTAAAATCAGGCTTTGAATGTGGTCTTGTATTTGAAGGATTTAATGAAATTCAAGAAGCTGATTTAGTTGAAGCATACAAAATGGTGGAAGTACCGAGGTAATATAAAATGAGACGAAACAGTATTAAAAATACTAGAGTAAATGGAGAAGTTCATAGAGAATTAAGCAGAATTATAAGTAGGGAAATTAAAGACCCAAGAATTGCTCCTATGACTTCTGTTGTAGATGTAGATGTAACACCAGACCTAAAGCAATGTAAAGCTTATATAAGTGTTTTAGGTGATGAGGAAGTTAAAAAAGATACTTTAGCAGGACTTAATAGTGCTATTGGATATATTAGAAGAGAACTAGCTAGAACAATTAATCTAAGAAATACGCCAGAACTTAAATTTGTTATAGACCAATCAATTGAATATGGTGTAAACATGTCTAAGTTAATAGATGATGTAAATAGTAATATTTCTGAGGAATAATACATGAATGATTTTATTAGAGAAATAGAAACAGCAAACAGTATTGCCATTACAGGTCATATAAGACCTGATGGCGACTGTGTAGGTTCTTGTTTAGGTTTATACAATTACATAATAGATAAATATAGTGATAAAACAGTAAGCGTATATATACAAGAATTTTCAAATGATTTCTTGTTTCTTAAAGGTGCTACAGATGTAAAACATGAAATAGATAATTGTACATATGATTTATGTATAGTATTAGACTGTGGTGATGTAGATAGAACTGGTGAATTTATAAAATATTATAATGAATCACCTAGAACTATATGTGTTGATCATCATATAAGTAATAAAGGTTTTGGAGATCTTTGTTATGTAGATAATGAAGCTTGTTCGGCAAGCGAAGCTATTTGCAAGTTAATTGATACTAATGAATTAAGCAAATACAGTGCAGAATGTTTTTATTTAGGTATTGTACATGATACAGGTGTATTTAAACACAGTAATACAACTAAATTAGCAATGAGTATGGCTGGAGAACTAATTGAAAAAGGTGCTAGACCTAATTTTGTTATAGATGAAACATTTTATAAAAAAACATATATACAAAATCAGTTACTAGGTAGAGCATTAATGGAAAGTTTTCTTGCTTTAGATGGCAATTGTATAATATCTGTGCTTAAGAAAAATGTATTTGATTTCTATAATGCTACCAGTATGGATTGTGATGGAATAGTTGACCAGTTAAGAATAACAGCAGGTGTAGATGTAGCTATATTTATATATGAATTAGGAAATAGTGAATATAAGATTAGCTTACGTTCAAACAATATTGTTGATGTTAGTAAAATATCATGCTACTTCGGTGGCGGTGGACACATAAGAGCTGCTGGATTTTCTATGTCAGGAAACATATACGATATAATTAATAATATTTTAGAACATATTGAACAACAATTAGATGGAGCAAAGAAAATTGATTAACGGATGTTTACCTATATATAAAGAACAAGGTTACACATCTTTTGATGTAGTAGCCAAATTACGAGGAATATTAAAACAGAAAAAAATAGGTCATACAGGCACACTTGATCCAGATGCGGAGGGTGTGCTTTTGGTGTGTTTAGGAAAGGCAACTAAGTTATGTGATATATTGCCAGATAAAGATAAGGAATATGAGGCAACTTTATTATTAGGTGTAGAGACTGATACAGAGGATACAAGTGGAAAAATTATTAAAGAAAGCCAAATAAATGTAGATGAGAGCCAAGTAAGAGAAGCTGTATTATCATTTATTGGCGATTACATGCAGATTCCACCCATGTATTCAGCTATAAAAGTAAATGGGAAAAAATTATATGAGTTAGCAAGAGAAGGTAAGGTTATTGAAAGAGAACCTAGACCTATAACTATATATAATATTCAAATAGTAAGTATTGATTTACCAAGAGTAGTATTTAAAGTTGATTGTAGTAAAGGAACATACATTAGAAGTTTATGTCGTGATATAGGTGATAAATTAGGTTGTGGTGGATGTATGGAGCATTTAGTTAGAAATAAAGCATGTGGTTTTGCTATAGATAAGGCTTTAACTTTGAATCAGGTTGAAGAACTTAGAGATAATGAGATGCTAGAAGATAAAATAATAGCTATAGATGCATTTTATACTGAATACCCTAAAATATATATTGAAGAGCAATATACTAGACTAATTGATAATGGAAATAAATTTACATCTGATAATATAGATAAAAAATTAACTATAGATAAAATAGATGTTAACACTGAATATGTGTTGGTATATAATAATAAAAATAGACTATATGGAATATATAGCTATAATGAAGAAATAGATGAATATAAACCGTACAAAATGTTTATATAAGATAAGTTAAATGAGAGAGTGGGAATACAGTGAAGATTATTAATGACCTCAAAGAACTTAATATTAATAATACAGTTGTAGCCTTAGGTAAGTTTGATGGATTACACAAAGGACATATGACCTTAATTGGTAAATTATTAGAGAAGCAACAAAATGGTCTTACAGGAGTTGTATTTACATTTACTAATCCACCTATAAGCATATTAAAAGGTAGCGACTATAAGAAAATATATTCAAGAGATGAGAAAATGAATATATTAGGAAAACTATGTGTTGATATAGTTATAGAATGTCCGATAACAAAAGAGTTTCTTAATATAGAAGCAGAAGAATTTATTGAAGAAATACTTGTTAAGAAAATGGGTGTAAAACATATAATAGTAGGAAATGATTTTAGATTTGGAAAAGATAGAAAAGGAAACATTGATACTCTTATTAATAATTCTGAAAAATATGGTTACAAAGTAGATGCAGTTACTAAACTACACGATCAAAAGGGTGTAGTTAGTTCAACAAGAATAAGAAGCCATATACTAGAAGGTAATATGGAGCTAGTAGAAGAATTACTAGGAAGACCATATTCTATATATAGTGAAGTAATATATGGAAAACAGTTAGGAAGGACTATTAATATTCCAACAACAAATCAGTATATTGATTCTGATAAGATAACACCACCTTACGGAGTGTATTTATCTAGAATAGATATAGAAGGTAAAATATATAATGGAATAAGTAATCTGGGAAAAAAACCTACAGTTGGCGAGCATGTAGTAGGACTTGAGACACATATATTTGATTTTAATGAAGATATATATGGTAAAGAAATAGAGGTATCATTATTAAAATATATTAGAGATGAAAAGAAATTTAATGATGTTGATGAATTGGTGGAAAATATTAATAAAGATATTGATATAGCTAGAAGGCTAGTATAGGAAAATAGGAATCATAGTAAATGTGCAATATATCATTTGCTGGGGTTTCTTTTTTTTACTTGAGAGAATTAGGTAAACTGTAAGGCGACTACTAAAAGGTCAATTCTACCACTAATGGATGGAAGTTTTAATAATAAAGTAATATAATAAATGTATATATATAACTGTTAAACTTGATATTACAATATAGAAATAATTACAGAAAAAGAACGTGTTTCAGAAGCAGATGTGGTGTTACTTGTTATTGGTGAAGATTCTTATGCAGAATGGGAAAACCTACAGTGGCATGTATCATTGCTGGTCGTCAGGTTCATGGCTTAAAGTTGGATATGGATTAACGTACTAAGAGAATAATTGCATTATAAACTAAAAAAATAATTATTTTTTGTAGAATTATGTAGAATTATACTATATAATGAATAACGACACTAATAAGAATAACTAGCTAATTAGCTAGTTATTTTAATATGTACATACTATGTGTATTGAGGATAGAAGGTAATAAGATTTACAAAACAACAAACACTTAACTTATGAGGAAAGGGAAAATAAAATGAGAAAGAGGTTATCAAGAATTATATCAACCATATTAGCAATAACGTTAATGTTAGTAGCTGTATTGCCACAAGATGTATATGCAAATGAAATTGGTGAAAATGTAGAAATAGAAGCAAATAGTAATGAAAGTATTTATCAAGTGGAATATATAATAGATTCACAGTGGGATACGGGATATAATGGAACAGTAATAATTACAAATACCAGTGATAAAGATATTCATAACTGGATGATTAAATATAATTCAACAGATAAAATAGAAAACATATGGAA
>JAVBSN010000117.1:0-2802 GCA_031547045.1 Lachnospiraceae bacterium | reverse complement strand
AAGAGGAAGCAAGACGTAAGGCGGAAGAGGAAGCAAGACGTATAGCAGAAGAGGAAGCAAGACGTAAGGCAGAAGAGGAAGCAAGACGTAAAGCAGAGGAAGAAGCAAGACGTCAAGAAGAATTAAGAAAACTTGCAGAAGAGGCAGCTAAAAAAGCAGAAGAAGCAAGATTGGCATTAGCGGCAGCTAAAAAAGCAGAAGAAGAAGCAAAGCGTTTAGCAGAACAAGTAGCTAATGCATCAGGAAAAGTAAGTGTAAGTCAAGCTGTTAGTAAGCCGAAAATAGTATATAACGATAAATGTAAATTGCCACAAGAAGCAAGTTATCTAGAAAAATATATGACTATAGAATCGGTAGATGAGCAGATTCATAGAGCTATAACTAATCTTATTGCTAATCCTAAGGATACAAGACATATGGTGGTATTTGGACAACATGGTTTTGGAACTACAATGGTTGGTGAAGATATAGCAAGAAGCATGTTTAAGTTAGGAATATGTAAGAAACAAACTATAGCAAAAATAAGAGCAAATGCTTTAAATAGAGCAAATCTTAAAGATGCTATGGATAAACTTCAGGGTGGATGTCTAATTGTAGAAAGTGCAGGCACTATTAAGAAGGAGAAACTTGAAGAGTTACATAAATTAGTAGAAAATGATGGTTATGATGTAGTAGTTATTTTAACTGGGAAAATGGATTTTATATCTAATCTTTTTGCAGAATGTCCAGATGTAGCACCTATGTTTAAAACTACAGTACAGTTGCATAGAATAACATCTGATAATCTTGTTGAAATAGCAGGGAATTACATTGTTCAATTAGGATTTAATTATGATAGCTCAGTTGTATCTAAACTTAAAGCAAAGACAAAAGAAATAGAAACTGGTAATATTGATAGATTGTTAGGCATAGTTGATAGTGCTGTAGCAAATGCAAAAAATAGAGGTATTAAGAGTTTCCATGAAAATGACAGTAAGGTTGAAAATATTTTAGTTTCTGATTTTGAGTAAATAAAATTTTTATTATGGGCTACTGCGTTTGTGCAATAGCCCATATTTTGACTTATATGGAGGAAAAGCAGTGTTAGATGTAGATATAGGAATAGACTTAGGAACAGCTAATGTTCTGGTATATGTTAAAGGTAAGGGTGTTGTTATAAATCAACCTTCTGTTGTTGCGTTTGAAAAAGGTTCGAAAAAGTTAATAGCTATTGGAACAAAGGCAAAGAGGATGATAGGTAAGGAACCAAGTAATATATCAGTTATTAGACCGTTAAAACAAGGAGTTATTTCAGACTATACAGTAACAGAAAGAATGCTAAAAGCATTTATAAAAACAGCAATGCAAAAAAGAAAAATGATGGGAAGACCTAAAATATGTGTTTGCGTTCCTAGTGGTGTTACTGAAGTTGAAAGAAGAGCTGTTGAAGATGCTGTATATAAAACAGGTGCAAAGGCAGTATATATTATGGAAGAACCAGTAGCAGCAGCTATAGGAGCTGATGTGGACATAGGACAACCGTATGGACATATGATGGTTGATATTGGTGGAGGAACAACAGATATTGCAATTATTTCTTTGGGTGGAATAGTAGTTAATAAATCATTAAAGATTGCTGGTGATGATTATAATGAGGCAATTATTAAATATGTGAGAAAAAAATATAACTTGCTTATTGGTGAACCTACAGCTGAAAATATAAAGATTAAAATTGGTAGTGTATATCCAAGAGAAGATGAAGTTACTACAGAAGTTAGAGGAAGAAATCTTATTAATGGTTTACCTAGTAAGATAACTATGACATCAACAGATACTTTAGAAGCAACTAAGGAAGTTACATTACAAATAGTAGAAGGAATTCATAGGGTTCTTGAAGTTGCACCACCAGAATTAATATCAGATATACTTGAACAAGGTATAATGCTTACTGGTGGAGGAAGTCTAATGTATGGATTCGATAAAGTAGTTAAGGAGCATACAGGTATAGAAACTTCAGTTATTGAAGGAGCATTAGAATCTGTTGCTTTAGGTGCTGGTAAATCAGTAGTATATGCAGATAGAGCGGAGTAGGTAATTAGTATATGATTAAAGATTTTTTGCCAATAACAATTAAAGATATGAAAAATAGAGGATGGGAACAAGCCGATTTTGTATATGTAATCGGAGATGCGTATGTTGACCATCCTTCTTTTGGTTATGCAATAATAAGTAGAATATTAGAAGCAAATGGATATAAGGTTGCAATTATATCTCAACCTGATTGGAAAAATGATAATAGTATAAATATATTTGGGAAACCTAGATTAGGATTTTTAGTTAGTGGTGGAAATATGGATTCTATGGTTAATCATTATTCTGTATCTAAGAAAAAGAGACAATCAGATGCATATACACCAGGAGGTATAATGGGGAAAAGACCTGATTATACAACTTCTGTATATTGTAATTTAATTAGAAAAAAATACAAAGATGTTCCGATAATAATTGGAGGTATTGAGGCTAGTTTAAGAAGGTTAGCTCATTATGATTATTGGTCTAACAAATTAAAACGTTCAATATTACTTGACTCAGGTGCAGATATTATATCCTATGGAATGGGAGAAAAATCTATAGTTGAGATTGCAGATGCCCTTGATAGTGGTATTGATATAAAGGATATTACTTTTATTGATGGTACTGTTTATAAAACCAAAAATTTAGAAAATGTGTATGATGCAGAAATATTGCCGACTTATGAAGAATTAAAATCAGATAAGCTTAATTATGCTAGAAGTTTTAATATACAATATAATAATACAGATC
>JAVBSN010000026.1:0-38246 GCA_031547045.1 Lachnospiraceae bacterium | reverse complement strand
ATACTGCATCAATAGGCATCTCAATGTCTGGAGAATCTGCTTTTGCATGTACTGCTTCTCCTAATATGAAGTATACTTTCAAACCACATCCTCGCTATTGGATAGCTTTTGGAAAATTTGAAGAAGGCGAAGTTATTGACTCAAATCGTATGACACGTAAATTTGAGATTAAATTTAACGAAAACCAATACGAAAAATTAATCAGACTTTCTGAAACAAATACATGGATTGATGAAAGCAAGTAATTCATATATCTAAAATAATTACACAAAAGAGACATGTGTGATTTTCCACATGTCTCTGCTTATAAAAAATCTAAGTTACTTATTAGCCATAGGAATCTCTATAACAAACATATTGCTATTCTCCTCATATACATAACTAATCTGACCTCCATGTTTTGCCACAACTCCTTTTGCAATAGCAAGTCCTAAACCTGTTCCACCACTTGTACTTCTCTCACTTTCACCTCTTACAAAAGCTGAAAACATAGTGGATTGTATATTCTGATTAATCTCTTCACCATCATCTATTACTGCAAGTTTAATTTTATCTTTCGTTGTAGATACTTTCATCTCTATTTCTTTACCTGTTTTATTATATTTTTTTGCATTAATTAAAAGATTAGATATTACTCTTGATAATAGTGTTTTGTCTCCCTGTATATAAATATTCTCATCTGGAATATCAACTATAAAATCATATCCTGCACTAACAAATTCCTCATAGTATTCAGCACAAATCTGACGTATTAATTCGGTTATATTAAGTTCTTTAAGGTCTAACATATAATCTGAACTTTCCATCTTAAGCATAGTAAACAAATCATCAGACATAGTATTAACTCTGTCTGCCTTACTGGCAATAGTAGTATAATATTTCTCTAGTTCCTCTTCTTTTACAATACCCTCTTGCAAAGCAAAGGCATAACTTTTTATAGTAGCAACTGGAGTCTTAATATCATGAGATAATTCAAGCAACATTTTCTGTCTACTTCTACTCATTTTTTCGTTTTCTGCCTTTTGGTCTTCTAGACGCTCTACCATACGGTTAAATGCATCTTGAATCTCTACAAATTCTCTCTCTGTTCGCATAGACAATACTACTTTTTCATCACCATCTTCGATACGCTTCATTCCATCCATAAGATCCTTTAGAGGCCTGCGTATTTTTCTAGATATATAATAACTTATACCTGCAACATCTATTATTAATAGTAATAATAATAACCATAATGCTACCCTTCCAATACTGGATGTTATTACTTTATCTGTGTCAAAATTAAATACAATATTAAATGCATCTCTTGGATAAAACACTAGATAACTTCCTTTTGAATAAGGCTCCAAAAACACATGATATTCCTCATTAAAATTTGTGATTCTTGTTAAATCTAAAAGTTGCTCTACAGTATAATTCTCATCTGTTGTAAGCTTATCACCAAATACCTCTTGTACTTGATAATTCTCATCTAACTGCTCTACCCATCCACCAAGTTTAATAACTCCATCTACTGATGCTATTTCTCCATCTTCTTTAACAGTAGCAATGGGAAAATTATTATCAAGATTATCTCCCCAAGAAAGTAAGGCTGATACTATTATACAAATGATTGTAGAAATAATCGCAACTAAGGCAAATACGATATAACTAGCTATTAACTTCCTAAATATACTTCCCTTTACTTTTCTATTATTCTTTTTCAAATCTGTATCCCAATCCCTTTATCGTTTTTATTATTGTTGGTTTCTTTGGTTCATCTTCAATCTTATTACGCAAATTACTAATGTGTACCATAATTGTACTATCGTCTCCCATATATGGTTCATCCCATGAATAATCAAAGATTTGTTGCTTAGTATATATCCTTCCTGGTGATTTCATTAAGAATTCTAGTATCTTATATTCTGTCTTTGTAAGTAATATTTCTTTCCCTGACTTTCTTAGGCTACATTCCTGTAGATTAAGTTCCAAATCAAATGCTTGCAATATATCTGAACTATCTTGTTCCCTATAATCATAACATCTACGAAGCTGTGCCTTTACCCTAGCAGTAACCTCTAGTGGATTATAAGGTTTTGTTACATAATCATCTGCTCCTAATTCTAAGCCTAATATTTTATCATAATCCTCAGTTCTGGCTGTCATCATAATTGCAGGAACTTTGCTCTTTTTTCTTATTTGTTGTATTACAGAAAATCCATCTACATTAGGCATCATAATATCAAGCAATACCAAATCAGGTTCTTCACTATCGAATAACTTCAATGCTTCGCTCCCATTTGTAGCCTTAATTAAAATCATATTTTCTTTACGTAAAAACAATTCTAAGGCATCTAATAATTCCACCTCATCATCTGCCCCTAAGATAACAAATTTTCCTTCTTTCATAAATACATCCTCTACTCTTTATATTTAACAATTCCACTTTCTAATAATTCATCTACTCCATTAAATACACTAAAGTCACTCTGCCAATTAGGTACTATCTGATCTAGTAATTCACATTTTAACATTCCCATCTCATAATACTTTCCACTTCCATTTGCATATTCAAAATCACCCATATAGTTTTTCGACCATGCCTCATTACCTTCTAATCTTTTATAGACCTGACCCTCTATATACATTGCACTTCCTTCTAAATTTTCAAGATAATATTCCATAGACATTGCCTCATTAGATATTATTTCGTCTCTCTCTTTTGAAATCTCTAATGCTCTTTCTATGTTGCTAATCTTTGCTGATATGTTATCTTCTTCATATGCACGTTTTAATACATTCATCTCATCTTTAAATAATACTACAAGTCTACTATTAGAATCAATTTCTTTTACAATAATATCTTCACGACTTTCATATTCTGATATGTCAATATTAGATACTAATTCATCTATTTCAGTTTCCCATTTTGTAATCTGCCATGCATGAAAAGCCTCATGCCATATAGTAGCTACATGAGAATTCTCACTATATAATTCTTCTGAATCTATAATTGTTCCCTCTCCTATATTTCCTACTGTGTCCATTGTAGACAGTAACTCTGAAAACAATTCATAAGTAGGAATTAGTACCTGATATTCTCCATCTACTTTCATGGTAGTTCCTACAAATACATCTAATATTGCTGATTTTTTTTCAATATTACCATCCTTCATAACATAATCATATCTTCCATTATAAAAACGCACTTTATAATCTTTTAGTGATAAATCATCAAAACCTAAAGATTGTATTTCTTCATCTATATTAATTGCATCCTCATATATATCCACATTTATATCTGATAGTCCATAACTTCCTGTAGCTAACATACTAACTAATAATATTATACCTACTGCTATATATCCTATTTTCCACATTTTCATTGATATTCCCCCTTAAGCTTCCTTTTTCTTAAATATAAATATTCCAAGTGATATTACATATATTGCAAATAAGCTTGTCAAAACAAGATGTATATCTACCTTGTTTCCAGTCATTAAATTCTGTGCCTGCTTTTGTATTCCATTCATATCGGGTACTATAGATAATATTAAGGAAATAAGTTTGCCTCCAAACCCTCCAATTATATTTTTATATAAATCTAACAAACCATAAAATACTCCACATCCTGCTAAAAGTATTCCACATGTGCCAGTTGCCATTGCAGGCATAAAAATACTGCATACACTTGTAAATAAGCTAATAATTACAATATTTATAGATTCAATTAAAAATGCTGGTATCATAAGTAGACAATATTCTAATTTTCCATTTGAAATAACATATACTGCCAAAACAATATATAATATTGCCACTGCTGACATTGTGCTAAGTATATTGGCTATAGATAATCCTGCATGATACTTAGTTTGTGATATGCCTCTAACCCAAACTAAATGGCTGTTTTGTCTCTCATACTCATTTGGAATAGTTCTAACACTTAATACTACTGCCAAAATACAGCCTACTGCATTAACCAATATGTGCATTACCATAAACATATTTTTAAACCCTGTAACTGGTTCTCCATCTATACTAAGACTTGCTGTATCACTGCTACAAAGTAGCATAAGCAACATGCCTATTGCTACAACAATGTACAACTCTTTTCTTCTAATTCTTTCTCTTAGTGCATTTTTAATAATTACTCCCATTATGCTATTCCTCCTATTGCTTCAATAAATATATCTTCAAGCGTTTGATTTTCTTCAAATTCTGCCTTGTCAAATGTCCTTATAATATTTCCGTTTTTAATTATAATTCCTCTATCACATACCTTTTCAATATCACTTAATATATGTGAATTCATAAGTATTGTTTTACCCTTTGATTTTAATTTATCAATTAGTTCTATCATTTCTATACGTCCCATTGCATCAAGTCCAGCACATGGCTCATCTAAAATTAAAATCTCAGAATCTCCTAATAATGCTTGTGCCAATGCAAGACGTTGTAACATACCTTTTGAATAGTGACGTATTTTGGTTTTATCATTTTCCAACCCAACTAGTTCTAATAAACTTTCACTTTCAATCTGCAACTTCTTTGCCGGAATTTTCTGAAGTGAACCATAATAGTTCAACACTTCTATCCCAGATAAAAAAGGTGGAAAATATGGGGTTTCAGGAGAATATCCAATCTTAACATCTTTAGATAATTCGATATTTCCTTCATCTTTTTTCACAAGTCCAAGTATCATTTTAATTGTTGTGCTTTTGCCTGCTCCGTTGCTACCAAGCAATGCATATAATTCACCTTCATTTATTTCAAAAGATAAATTATTGACTACCTTCTTTTTCTTATACGATTTTGAAACATTTTCAATTTTTATCATGTTAATCCCCTTCTCTTCTATCTGATTAGATACGCCATTATTACTTAACGACTTCTATACTTACAATAATACTTACCTCTTCTTAAGACAGAATAAATGCAACCTAAAGATTACCTAAAGAATATGTACATAACTCTATTGTTAAAATCCTGCTAATAAACTTATTACTATTTTAACCAAAAATTAGCATTCATTTATAATATTTTAGCTCAAAACTTATACCGTATATATTATACTGATAATCTAAATTACAAAATGAATTTACCAAATTTCCATTAATGTAGGAGTATATTTATGAATAAAAAGCTAAATCTAAAACTCACATCCACACAAGTTATAGCTCTCGGATTTTTTGTACTTATCTTGATTGGTGCCTTTCTACTTTGCTTACCAATATCATCAAGAAGTGGGGAATGGACATCTCCACTGGTTACACTATTTACTGCAACCAGTGCAACATGTGTTACAGGTCTTGTATTATATGATACTTATACTCATTGGTCCATTGTCGGACAATTGATAATATTGGTTTTAATACAAGTTGGAGGAATTGGTTTTATGACGATAATTACCATGCTTTCAGTAATTATTAAGCGGAGAATTGGTCTTCATGAGAGACAGCTTCTTGTTCAATCAGCAGGCACACTTCATCTCTCTGGTATTGTACGCTTGATTAAGCAAATTGTTGTCGTTTCTCTATGCATTGAATTTATTGGGGCCGTTCTTCTCTCCACACGCTTTTGTCCTCAAATGGGATTTTGGCAAGGCCTCTATAATGCTGTTTTCCATTCCATCTCTGCCTTTTGCAATGCAGGGTTCGATTTAATGGGTAAATACGAACAATTTTCATCTCTAACAAACTATGTGAACGATCCCATTGTTAATTTAACCATCTCTTTACTAATAATAATTGGAGGAATTGGCTTCATTGTGTGGGATGATATTATTAAACATAAATGGAATTTTCGTGAATATGAGTTACACTCTAAAATTGTACTAACTACAACTACTTTACTAATATGCACAGGTTGGCTATTATTTTATTTTTTTGAATATGATGGTCTACTGTCTGAATTGGACGGAAAGAGTAAAGTTATTGCTGCTTTATTTCAATCAGTTACAACAAGAACAGCAGGATTTAATACAATTGATATGGGGAAATTATCAGAATCAAGTAGTTTTTTAACTATCATACTGATGTTTATTGGGGGTAGCTCTGGATCTACTGCTGGTGGTATTAAAACAACTACATTGTCAGTTTTACTGTTAAGTGCAATAGCTTCTTCAAGTAGAGTTCGTCATGTTACAGCTTTTAAACGTAGAATTGATGATAATATTGTCAAAGAAGCAGGCGCATTTTTTACCATTTATATTTCAGCGGTCACAATTTCAACTATGCTACTATGTTCAATAGAATCATTTTCATTAAAACAGATTCTTTTTGAGGTAGTATCTGCTATTGGAACCGTAGGTCTTTCTATGGGCATCACTTCTTCACTTGGAACTATATCAAAAGTTGTTATTATGATTTTGATGTTCATAGGACGTGTTGGATGGCTTACATTGGTTTTCGCTCTTGCAGGAAAACATTTTGATCCACCTGTAAAAAGAGCACCTGTAAAAATATTAATAGGATAGGAGAATTTTTATGAAAACAAGACAAAAAACAAAATCTGTTTTGATTATAGGCATGGGACGCTTTGGTCGCCACCTTGCTATGAAAATGCGTGATCTCGGAAATGAAGTCATGGTTGCTGATAAGAACGAAGAAGTTATACAAAACATTTCAGAAGTTATTGATGATGTCATTGTTGGAGATTATACTAACGAATCTGTTATTCGCGCACTTGGTGTAGGCAATTTCGATATATGCTTTGTCACCATAGGCAAAAATTTTGAATCATCTCTTATTATAACTTCCTTACTAAAAAAAATGGGAGCAAAATATATTGTTACAAAAGCAGGAAGAGATATACAAACAGATATACTAAAAAAAATAGGCGCAGATGAAGTGGTTTATCCCGAACGTGAATTAGCTGAGAAGTTAGCGGTCAAATATACTGTCAACAATATCTTTGACTATATTGAGCTAACATCTGATTATGCTATTTATGAAATAGCTACCCCTAATGATTGGATAGGAAAAACCATTGGCTCAATCAATGTTCGGAGAAAATACCACATTTATATCCTTGCTGTTAAAAATGATGTTTTAGTAGAGCCCATGCCCAGTGCAGATTACCAATTTCATCAAGGAGAACAAATTATAATTAGTGGAAAATCAACGGACATAGAACGATTAATTGGATAAAACAATATCTCAACTAAATTAATCGATTATCTGTGAATCGATAACCAATTCCAATTTCAGTAAATATAAATTTAGGCTTAGATGTATCTGATTCAATTTTTCTTCGTAAAGAAGTCATACAAACTCGAATGCTTTTAGTATCACCAGTTTCGGAATACCCCCAAACCTCTTTCATAATTTGGTGGTGTGTAATAACCTTTCCATAATTTGTTATCAAAAGTGAAAGCAATTTATATTCTAATGGTGTTAAATGAATTTCTTCCTCTCCTAAAAATACTCTACGCCTTTGTAAATCAACTGTTAAGTTATAAAATTGATAAATATCTGTAGTTTCGGAGGTTTGATTTTCACAGACAATAAAACGTTCCATAACACGGACACGAGCCAAAAGTTCTCCTGTATTAAATGGCTTGGTTACATAGTCATTTGCACCAGCATCAAGTGCAACAATTTTATCTTCTTCCTGTTCTCTGGCAGACACCACCAAGATTGGGATTTGAGATACCTTACGAATCTCTTCAATGATACTTGTTCCATCCATATCCGGAAGACCTAAATCAAGCATAATAATGTCCGGATTTTGAGTACAAAAACAAACAATACCTTCTTGTCCTGTGGTGGCAACAGACAAACTATAGCCTTTTGCTTTTAGTGCCAAAGATAGAAAATTAACAATTTTCGAATCATCTTCTATTAAAAGAATATGTTTTCCCTCCATGGTTAATCCTCCTTATACGGTAGCTTAATCGTAAACACAGCACCGCCATTTTCATTATTATGTGCCGTAATCTTTCCGTCATGTGCCAATACTATTGCTTTACATATTGAAAGTCCAAGTCCTACTCCACGTCCTTTATCTTCTGAATGTTTAAGAGGTGTAACAAATTCTTGAAAAAGGTTGTCTTGTATGCTTTTATCAATACCATTTCCATTATCAGATACTGTAAATACTACTTCTTCCTCAGAAGTTTCTACAGATAATGTAACTGTACTATTTTCCCCAGAATGCTTATATGCATTGTCAAGAAGATTAAAAAGAACTTGAACAAACAACTTTCCATCAACCTCCACAAGAATGATTTCATCAGGCATTTTAACTTGCAGTCGATTTTTTTTTGTTAAAAAGGAAACTCGAGAAACAACTTGCACAATTAAATCATCTACCGCCTCAAAGTCTTTTTTTATCGTTAGATTTCCTTCCGTAATACGAGTCATATCTAGAATATTCTGAACCGTCATAATCAGCCAAGCTGATTCTTCATTAATATCCTGAGCAAGTTCCTTTATTACTTTTTCATCTAGTTCTGAGTAATTATCAATAATTGTACTACTTGCCCCCATAATTCCTGTCAGTGGTGTTCGTATATCATGTGAAACACTTCGTAAAAGTGTACTTTTCAATCGTTCAGCTTCTATTGCCAAAGCAATTTTATTTCGTTCCTCATATATCATTTGTGCATTTTTTTCACTTTGACGAGCAATATCTGCTTGGTGACGTGAATATGATGATAGATACCCTCCTATCAGTGCAGTAAGCATAAAGAAAACCAGCAAAAGAATATCTTCCTTATTGCTGATTTTCAATGTATATTTTGGCTCTGTAAAAAAGCAATTAAATACACACATACTAATGATGGATGTTAAAAACCCATAAACATATCCCGTAGTAGTAATTGTTGAAATCAACACTCCCATTAAGAAAATCATAAGTAGATTTTCTTTACCAATTCCAACTTTATCTAATAAAAGAGAAATAACCGTAGCAATACAGCAAATAGCAATTACTGTGCATATGTTTGATAATATCACTGGTCGCTCTGATTTCTTTTCTCTTTTTTTCTCTTTGTTATACTTAATAACGTGTCCAAACATATCTATACCACCAATATAAATTTCTCAATCCATTTTTCTTATTTTAGTATGTGACTAATATTTTTTAGTATAACACATTTTAAGGTATAAACAAATTTAATTTGAGTATGTATTTAGTTAATATTTTTACATGCTTCTTTCATTTGTCTCACGTATTCTCCAACGTATGTAACACTGTCTTCACCATATTGGGCTATTAATTTAACTATTGCACTTCCAACTATTACACCATCACCATACTGTGACATTTCTCGCGCTTGCTCAGGTGTTGCAATACCAAATCCTATTGCACATGGTACTTCGGTAACCTCTTTTGCAGTCTTAATCATTCCACTAATATCAGATGTTATCTCACTTCTCACCCCTGTTACTCCTAAGGATGATACACAATATATAAATCCTTCTGCCTCTTTACATATCATTCTAATTCTTTCTTTTGAAGTTGGTGCAATTAGAGAAACCATATCTATTCCATATTTATTACAAAATGGCTTAAGTTCTTCCTTTTCCTCATATGGCAAATCTGGCACTATAACTCCATCTACCCCTGCAATACTACAATTCTCCATAAATCTATCAGTTCCATAAGTATATATAGGATTAAGATATGTTAGAAATACTATTGGTATATCTACAGTCATTCTAACTTTCTTTACTAAGTCAAATAATTTATCGGTTGTACATCCGTCAAGCAAAGCTCTCTCATTTGCTTCTTGTATTACAGGGCCTTCTGCAATAGGGTCTGAAAAGGGTATGCCAATCTCTATTAAATCTGCTCCCTGTTTAGCTATTTCATATATTAACTTTTCTGTTGTATCAAGGTTCGGATCTCCACCTGTTAAGAAGGCTATAAATGCTGTGCCATTAATAAATGCATTCCCAATTCTACTCATATATATTCACCCCTCTGTATCTTGCTATTGCAGCAACATCTTTATCTCCACGTCCTGAAATATTTACTACTACTATTTTATCTTTATCTAAATCTTTAGCATATTTTATTGCATATGCTACTGCATGTGAGCTTTCTATTGCTGGAATTATTCCTTCTGTTCTAGATAAATATTCAAATGCATTTACTGCCTCATCATCTGTTATTGGAACATATTTTGCTCTTCCTATATTGTTAAGCATTGCATGTTCTGGACCTATTCCAGGATAATCCAGACCTGCTGATATTGAATATACTGGTGCAATCTGACCATATTCATCTTGGCAAAATAATGATTTCATTCCGTGAAATATTCCAGTTGTTCCGTTAGCTATTGTTGCTGCATTTTTATCTGTATCTATGCCTAGTCCTGCTGCCTCACAACCAATTAATTCAACACTTTCATCTGGTATAAATTCATAAAATGCTCCTATTGCATTACTTCCTCCACCTACACATGCTATTACTGCATCTGGTAACTTCCCTTCTACTTCCATAAGCTGACTCTTTATTTCCTTGCTTATTATACTCTGAAAATCCCTAACCATCATTGGAAATGGGTGAGGGCCCATTACTGAACCTAATACATATAATGTATCATCTATTCTTCTAGTCCACTCTCTCATTGTTTCATTTACTGCATCTTTCAAAGTCATTGTTCCACTTGTTACAGGGTGAACCTTTGCTCCAAGAAGTTCCATTCTAAATACATTTAGCGCCTGTCTTTCAGTATCTTCTTTACCCATAAATATTTCACATTCCATATTCATAAGTGCTGCGGCTGTTGCTGTTGCAACTCCGTGTTGACCTGCTCCTGTCTCTGCAATAAGTCTTGTTTTACCCATCTTCTTAGCAAGGAGTGCTTGACCTAATACATTATTTATCTTATGTGAGCCTGTATGGTTAAGGTCTTCTCTCTTTAAATATATCTTTGCACCACCTAAGTCCTTAGTCATACTTTCTGCATAATATAATAGTGATGGTCTTCCTGCATAGTTTTTCAATAAGTCATCAAGCTCTTTATTAAATTCTAGATCATTCTTATAAAACTCATATGCTTCTTCTATTTGATGAACTGCTGTCATTAACGTTTCTGGTACATATTGACCACCATATTCCCCAAATTTGCCATTTATATTACTCATAACTGTTTCTCACTTTCTTAATCATTTCTTCTATTTTGTTGCTGTCTTTTATTCCATCTGTTTCTACACTGCTACTTACATCTATACAATATGGTTTATATTTTTATATTAATTATTCCACATTACTGCTGTCTATTCCTCCTGCAAGGAAATATGGTCTATAGTTTGCAGGCAACAAATTATTATCTATACTAATTCCCGTTCCACCATAAGCATTTTCACTATAAGCATCTAGTAAAATATAGTTACTTGATATATTAATCCCCTTATTAATATCATCTTCATTCTTAACTCTAATTGCTTTTATTATTGGTTTATTAGTAACTTTTTTTAGCTTGTTAATATAAGATTCATCTTCATCTCCATGAAGCTGAATTATATCTATTATATTTTCTTCGCACAGATTAGCAATATGTTCAATCACATCATTTACAAATACACCTACTGCTTGAATATCATTTGATAACATTGCCTTTAATTCTTTTACCTTACTGTCGTTAACAAATCTTTTACTAGATGCAAATACAAATCCAACATAGTCTGGCTTATATTTATTTACTGCTTCTATATCTTCTAATCTTGTTAGTCCACAGATTTTTATTTTTGTTCCTCTAAGAATATTAAGTTGCCTTGCCTTATCATCAGCTCTCATTAGAGTTTCACCTACAAGAACACCATTTACATTTCCACTTCTAAGCTCTTTTATATCTTTTGCTACTTTTATACCACTCTCTGCAATAAATACCACATCGTCAGGTACTAACTTTCTTAAAGACATGCTGTTATTAATATTAACTGTGAAGTCTTTTAGGTTTCTATTGTTTACACCTATTAATCTTGCTCCTGCTTCTAATGCCATCTTAACTTCATCTTCGTCATGTACTTCAATAAGTGCTGATAGTGATAGAGCATTACAAATGCTAATATACTCTTCTAATGTTTTTCTATCTAGTATTGAACATATTAATAATACACAATCTGCACCGATTACCTTTGCTTGATATATTTGATATTTATCTATAATAAAATCTTTTCTTATGATGGGTATATTAACTACCTGTTTAATATTTCTTAGGTATTCATCACTTCCACAAAAGAAGTCTGGTTCTGTTAATACTGATATACATGCTGCACCTGCCCTCTCATAATCCTTAGCAATTTGAATATAAGGAAAATCTTGCGCAATTATTCCTTTAGATGGTGATGCTTTCTTAACTTCACATATAAATCCTATATCTTTTCCCTGCAATGCTTTTTCAAAAGCAAAAGGTGATAGCTTATTTTTAGTTTTCTTAGCTAATTCAATCATTGTATCAAGGTTCGTTACTTCTATATCCCTTGCAACTCTTTCCCTTGTCTTAGCTACTATATCATCTAATATCATATCTTTTTCCTATCCTATCTTAGTCTTGTTTTTGTGTTCAATATATTTTCTCAAGGCATTATACTTATCTATCTGCTCGCTCCATGTATTCCACCAATATTCTTAATATTTATTTGTATGTCTAACAAATTCCTCTAATTGGTTTATAGCCTTGCCACTGTCTATTACATCTTCTACTCTCTTAATTGCCTCTTCCATTGTTATATTATTTTCAACCATATATATACAAGCCGCTGAGTTTAATACTACTGCATCTCTTTTTGCCCCTCTTTCTCCATTTAATATACTTCTAAGTATGTTTGCATTTTCTTCTGGTCCACCGCCAACTAAGTCATCTTTTTGACATTTTGTAAATCCATATTTCTCAGGTGAAAATGTGAAATGCTCTATTTTTCCATCACGAATTGAACAGCAAGTTGTATCTGCACTTAATGATATTTCATCTAACTTATCCTGTCCATAAACTACCATTCCTCTCTTTACTCCAAGATTTACTAATACCTTTGCAAGTGGCTCAACTAATGCTTCATCATATACACCTAATAGTTGATAACTTGCTCCTGCTGGATTTCCTAATGGACCTAGTATATTAAATATTGTTCTTATCCCTATTTCTTTTCTAACAGGTGCTACATATCTCATAGCATTATGATATGTCTGAGCAAACATAAAACATAGACCTATTTCATTTAATACCTTTGCACTTTCCTCTGGACTTATTGTGATCTTTACTCCTAACGCTTCTAATACATCTGCTGCCCCACATTTACTTGATACACTTCTATTTCCATGCTTTGCAACTGGAATTCCATAAGCTGATACTACTATTGATGATGCTGTTGATATGTTAAATGTATTTGCTTCATCTCCACCAGTTCCAACTATCTCTAATACTTCCATGTCATGTAATAGACGTACGCAATGCTCTCTCATTCCAGCAGCACTTGCTGTTATCTCTTCGATTGTTTCACCTTTCATTCTTAGAGCTGTAAGGTAGGCACCCATATCTATTTGGCTTGCTTCACCTTTCATTATTTCATCCATAACCTCTTTTGCTGCGTCGTATGATAAGTCTTCTCTATTTACTAATTTATATATTGCTTCTTTTATCATGATTATTTACCCCTTTTAATTGATTTATTTTATGTTTTATTATATTTTAGATATACTGCTATCTCTTATATTGTTGTGTATTCTTAAATATTTTTTAGATGTTTACAAACTATTTTTCTATATACTCAAGAAATTCTTTAGCATGATTTCTCCTTCATTTGTTAGTATTGATTCTGGATGAAATTGCAATCCATATATGTTATATTCTCGGTGTTTTACTGCCATTACTTCGCCGTTTACTTCAGCAATTACTTGTAATACCTCTGGTATACTTTCCTTCTCTACTGCTAAAGAATGATACCTTGCAACTAACGTTCTTTCAGATACTCCTTCAAATATCGGACTACTTGTATCCACTATTACTAAACTTTCTTTTCCATGCATTAATTCTTTTGCATATGTAACATTTGCTCCAAAGGCTTCACATATTCCTTGATGTCCTAGACATATTCCAAGTATAGGTGTTTTACTTCCTAATGTCGTTACTACTTCTTCACATATTCCTGCATCTTTGGGTTTTCCTGGCCCTGGTGATATAACAATATAGTCTGGCATAAGTTTTTCTATCCCTTTAACTGTCATTTCATCATTTCTTATAACCTTGATTTCTTCATTTATATCATTTTCTATTATTATTTTTCCTATAATTTGCACTAGGTTATAGGAAAAACTATCATAATTATCTATTAACAATATCATACCTATCTCACCTCGCTTGCTCTCTTTATTGCTTCTATTACTGCACCTGCTTTGTTAGAACATTCTTCATATTCATTTTCAGGTATAGATTCTGCAACAATTCCTGCGCCTGCTTGAACATATACTTTATTGTCTTTCTTAACAGCAGTTCTTATTGCTATACATACATCAAGGTTACCATTAAAATTAATGTATCCTATAGCTCCTCCATATACCCCTCTAGGTGCCTTCTCTAATTCATCTATTATCTGACAAGCCCTAAACTTAGGTGCTCCCGATAGTGTTCCTGCTGGCAACAATGCTGTTATAGCATCATAGCTAACATTTTCTTTTCTTAACTGACCTTTTACTGTTGAAGCTATATGCATAACCTTTGAAAATCTATGAATCTTCATATAGCCTTTAACGTATACTGTTCCATACTTAGATATTCTTCCTATATCATTTCTTGCAAGATCCACTAACATGTTATGTTCTGCTAACTCTTTTGCATCAGCAAGTAATTCTTTTTCTAAGTCAATATCTTCCTCCTTAGTAGCTCCTCTTTTTCTTGTTCCTGCTACTGGAAATGTTGTTAATTCGTTATCTTCTAGCTTAACCATTGTTTCAGGGGAAGCACCTGCTATCTCTACTCCATCTACATTCATAAAATACATATAAGGTGATGGATTGGTAGTTCTTAGTACCCTATAAGCATTCATTAAGCTGCTGTTATATTTGGCTTCAAACTTTCTTGATATAACTGCTTGAAATATATCTCCTTCATAAATATGTTTAATAGTCTTTTGTACCATTTCTTCAAACTCTTCTTTTGAAGTATTGCAAATAAATTCTGGTGTTATATCTTCCTTAGATATTGGAAAATATACTTCTTCGCCATTATTAAATATTATATTTTCTATTTCTCTAATACTATCTACTGCATTTTCATATTCACTAATACCATTTTCAGGATTCACATTTGCTATTATTAATAGCTTTTGTTTTAAATGATCGTATACTATTACTTTGTCAAAGAACATTAAGTCATAGTCATTAAATTGATTCTCTTTTATATTTAATTTAGGCTCTGCATATTTAATCATTTCATATGAAAAGTATCCTACTAACCCTCCTGTAAATGTTGGCATTCCTTTTATTTTAGGTGCCTTATATTTAGCTATTAATTTCTTTAATTCATCTACTGGATTGCCTTCAAGTTCTCTATCAATATTGTTCTCAACTATATGTGCTTTTTCTTCAGATGCATACATTCTTAATATTGGGTTATATCCTAGAAATGAATACCTGGCCCACTTAACACTTTCCTCTACACTTTCAAGTAAATAGTAATTTTTCTCGCTTAATGCTAATTTTCGCAGAATACTAATTGGTGTTATATCATCTGCAAGTACTTCTTTACAGATTGGAACAAAATTATATTTATTACTATATTGTTCAACCTGTGAATACGTTGTAATATCCATATCAATTCTCCTCTCTTAAATTTGTTTAGAGTTAGGAGCAGAGCACTTTCTATGTTCTGAAACATATTTCAGAACATAAAAAAGCTCTTGTCTCCTAATAAAAGGGACAAAAGCTATAAACTTCTGCGGTACCACCCAAATTGATATAAATATATCCACTCTAAACATACTATCATATGCTTTCCTTCTGATAACGGCAGGAACCCCGTTGGCGTCTACTCTTATAATAATTTCAAGCCACCCTCACAAGTCCATTCACTAAATACTCCGCTGCTGCAATCACACCACCTGCAACTCTCTGAAAACATCTTACTTAGCTACTACTCTTGTTCATCGGTTTATATATTGGTTATTTAATTATTGCCATTATATTATCTAGTAGATGAAATGTCAATTAAATTTTGAGATAAATTATCATCTATTCTAACAATTACAAAATCTCCTAATGCATGAGGCACTTCAAATACCAAGTACACTGTTTCTCCATCTAAATACGATGTTCCATAACATTCATCTGCTTCATATATATCCTGTTCTCCATCGAAATGAGATAGATTCCTTGTCAATAATTCTTGTGTTGGCTCTATATTCATAAAATTATATTGGAGTATATCATCTAATGTTACACCTTCTGTTAACACAGTATAATCTGTTGTATTAAGAAGTATATCTGCTATCTTATCCAGATCAGCAAAATCCTTAAGCATTGCTTTCTCACCTGTTTTCATATCAATATTACATGTTGATATAAACGAATAGGGATGTGCACTGCCTTCATAATACATATATCCCTTCATAACTATTGATAATATATTAGGTGATGTATATATTGAATCTACCTTGTATGAAATACCATCATTTTCACTAACATCATCTAACATGCTAGTTGCCGTTTCTACAAAATAACCATTCCATTTTGTCTGCATTTCTTCGTTTTTCCATCCTGAAATCTCTGGATAGTTTATATCATGATTTTCTGTTTTTACATATTCTACAACGACTAAATTATATTCTACTTCTTCTTGTAATAATGGTACATTTTCATCAGATACTTCAATTTCATCCTTACTATCATTAGCCGTTGTATTTTCTAAATCATTGTGAGTTACTGATTCTGTAATGTCTTTTCCATTATCTTCATTTTGGGTACATCCTGCTACCATTAAAACCAATGTTAGTAGACATACTAATATAATATTTTTTTTCATAAGATTCTCCCTTTATATAATATCTTTAAATAATAAAATTGTTCTTTTATACTTAAATAATTGCCTTATATGTATATATTAAAACACAACTCTCTGTTAAATCAAAGTATTCTTTTAATTTAAATACAGTAAATAGCATTGTAAAATAATTATATACATTTTGTTGCACATTCACTATTCTAATGTTATACTATTATTGTATATTCCAACAGAAAGTGGATGCATGTTTCGACGATGCCCTCTAGTAACGAAGGAGGGTGATGCCCATGAATATTCTAGAAATACTTACACTATTACTAGTACTTTTTGCGGCTCTATCTTACATAGATAATCGAGATAATAGAAAGAAATAGCATCCTACCCACGAAGTTAGATGCTATTTCTTATAATACAATTTAATTTCTGAGGGCAATCGGAACGTGCTTCCGATAACCTTTCTAAGTAGATTATACCTTGGAGGGCTTGAAAAATCAAGTCCTCTCTGTATTAATCCTATATTAAAACACAACTACTTTTGTGGCAATACTTTCTACAAAAGTTCTATCATGCTCTACTAAAAGCATTGTTGGATTATATTTTAGTATAAGTTCTTCTATTTGCATTCTTGAAAATAAATCAATAAAATTAAGTGGTTCATCCCAAATATATAAATGAGCCTGTTTGCATAGACTACCTGCAATTAATACCTTTTTCTTCTGTCCTTCACTAAACTCTTCCATATTTTTATCAAATTGTTCCCTTGAAAAATCCAGTTTTCTTAATAGAGTCATAAACAAAGTATCTTCAATATTATTTTCTTTTGCATAGTCTTTTAATGTACCTTCTAGGAAACTTGTATCCTGTGATATATAAGATATTTCAAGACCAGTTGCTAATTCTATATTACCGTTTATAGGAATATTCTGTCCTAATATTTTCTTGATTATGCTTGATTTTCCACAGCCATTTTTACCTTGTAAAACAATTCTATCCCCATTTGAAACTTTCAGATTCATATTTTCAAATATAGTCCTTTTTCCCAAGATTCCATCGTCGTATGTTAGACTTATATTCTCCATATTTATCAATAAATTTTTATGATGAATTAGAGGTATTATCTTTAGCTGTTCTGCATTCTCTATGTTCTTTAATAGACCCTTTTTATCATCAATTGCTGATTCTCGCCTTTTTTCTATATTCTTTCTCTGAGCTTGCATACGTCTTGATTTCTCACCAATATATGCTCTACCACCCATAGCTTTTTGTTTCTTTTCTTGTTGACTCATTCCTATCTTACTTGCTTCCGCCTTATCAGCCCATTGTCCAGTACGTCTAGCTGCCTCATTTAATCTATTAATATCTTTTTTTAATTTTTCATTTTCAGCCATTTCATACTCATCTTGTCGTTGTTTATTCTCCCACCACGTAGAAAAACCTCCTTGACATACTTCAATATTACTTTTATTAATAGCTAAAATGTGATCAACACATCCATCAAGAAAACGTCTATCATGTGATACTAGAATGAATCCCTTTTTACCATTCAAATATTCCTTAACAGCTTCTCTTGCTTCCATATCAAGATGATTAGTTGGCTCGTCAATTAACAAAAAATTATTTTCTCTCGAAAATAATACAGCTAGCATAACTTTTGTTTGCTCTCCATTACTTAAAGTATTAAATGGTCTATACAAAATATCAGCCTCCATATCTAACAAAGACAACTCCCTACATACCATCCAAAATTCATAATCAGGATATATTTCTTCTATAATATCTATTCCGTTTTTACTTTTATCTTCTATTACAAATGGAAAGTAATCAAATTTATTTGATCCTGTAATACTTCCTGTGTATTCCATTTTTCCTTGTAGTAAGTTAAGAAATGTTGTTTTTCCTCGTCCATTTCTACCTACAAATCCTAACTTCCAATTAGTATCTATCTGAAATGATACATCCTCAAATATATTGTCATAACTTCCATCATAATAAAATGTTAAATTGTTAACTTTAATCAATGCCATATTTATACCTCCATTTACTGTAGGCAAGTATTATTATCTTGTATTCTATAAAAAAGATGTAGAATCTCTTCTACATCTTTTACATTAGTAATAAAATATCTATTACTTAAAACTGTGTATATTAAAATGATTGTTATAGATGAAGACTCTATCCTTGCCAGCACATACAATGTGCATTATTTAATTAATAATTAGCAAGTTATATTCTCCATCTTTCCATCGCCCTTCTGTAATAATATGTATTTATTATAATCTTTATATAAATATTGTCAATGATAATATTTATTAATTAGCAGCAAACCGCCCTAATAAATGTCCGTCTGTTTCATCCATACTATAATACCAAACACCATCTGTTATTAGACCTCTTGCTACCATTCCATTCCAATGATAAAACACTGTATTTCCATATGGATCATAACCAAATCCATTATTTATAAGACTTCCATCTTCCTGTGCATAACCTAAATCTACTCCATTATTAAACTTGAAATATTCATTTTGTTTCATTTTCCCATTACCATCTAAGTAATACGGCTTTCCGTTGCTAAATGTTAATACATCCTTATATAAATATCCTTGTGAATCAAAATAGCATGTATATCCTACATCAGCACAATATTGAAACTTATCAAATAACTCATGCCCCTTGTCATCAAAGTATATTAGATGTACTCCATCTGGATGATAAGTTAATCTATTCTTCATAGGGGTTCCATCTGCTTGAAGGTAGTATGTGTACTTCCCTTCGCTGAAGAATATATTTGTCATCTTGACTCCACCTAAGACATAATTTGTCCCATTCCATGTACCACCGTGTATAGTAGAATTATAGTAATCCGCTTTTTTGATTGTAATAGTTTTTGTTACAGTTCCTCCATAATTACCCATACCTATAATTGTAACCTTTGCTGTTCCCATTGCACTCTTACTAGGATATTTTACTGTATAATCTGTTCCCTTCTTTAATGTTTTACTACCATCTTTCACTGTAACTTTAGGTGTTTTTGCTATACCATCATAAGTGTAAGATGTTGCTGATAAACTAATTTTACATGCTGTAATTCCACATTTAAATGTAATTCCATATTCACTAGCATAACTCTCAGCATAACTACCTGTATTACCATACATAATCAAATAATCTGGGTGATTAGTAAATGCATTACTGCCTATACTTTCCACACTACTAGGAATTGTTATATCCCTAAGGCTAGTACAATTATAGCACATTAAAGATGGTATACTTGTTATACTATTTGGAATTGTTATACTAGTAAGGCTAATACAATCACTAAATGCACAATATCCTATAGTTGTTACACTATTGGGAATTGTTATGCTCTCTAATCCTGAGCAACGCATGAATGCATTTTCTTCTATAGTAGTTACACTATTGGGGATTATTATATTAGTTAAACTAGTACAATAAGCAAAAGCTCCATTTCCTATAATTGTTACACTATTGGGGATTGTTACATCTCTAAGACTATAACACTCAATAAATGCATGTTTTCCTATCCTTGTCACACTATTAGGAATTGTTATCTTGGTTATCTTATCACAGCAATCAAATGCACTTTCACCTATACTTGTTACCTTTTTTCCATCAATCATACTTGGAATAGTAACTTCTGTAGCTTTACCAACATATTGATTTATCTCCACTGTTCCATTAACTACTACATACTTATAATCACCTGATTGCAACACTGCTCCATTAACACTTGGATCATCTACTACTTCCTCTAACTCATCATATTCCTCTAACTCCGTAGGGCTTAATATATCTATATCATCTAACTCTTCTGCTCTAACAATATTATTTGACATTATAGATCCAACCATAACTAATACTATTAATAATACTAAATATTTCTTCATACCTTCTCCCTTCTTAAATAATTACCAAAATTATACGTAAACAACTTTTACTAACAATCATTATAACATAATTATTACAAAAATCATCCATAAATTTAAAAAAATCAGCTCTTTCTTTACTGAAAGAACTGACTTTTACAAGTTTTAATATTAAATTATATATATTAATTATTAACTAACAGGAAATTGTCCTAATAAATGTCCGTCTGTTTCATCCATATGATAATACCATACACCATCTGTTATTAGTCCTCTTGCTATCATTCCATTCCAATGATAAAATACTACCCTTCCCCATGAATCATATCCAAATCCAGTATTTATAAGACTACCGTCTTCCTGAGCATAGCCTACGTCTACTCCATTGTCAAAAGTAAAGTATTCACCTTGTTTCATTCTTCCTGTACCATCTAAGTAATAAACCTTATCATTACTAAATGTTAATACATCCTTATACAAGTATCCTTGCGAATCAAAATAGCATGTATATACTACATCAGCACAATATTGAAACTTATCAAATAATTCATGTCCATCCTCATCAAGGTAGATTATATGCTCACCATCTGGATGATAAGTTAATCTATTCTTCATAGGTGTTCCATCTAGTTGAAGATAATAGGTGTAAGTTCCATCACAGAAGAATATATCTGTCATCATTATTCCACCTATAACATAATTTCTTCCATTCCATACACCACCATGTATATCAACATTATAATACGCTGCTTTTTCAATAGTATATTCTTTTATAATAGTTCCTACATAACTACCCTTACCTGTAATAGTAACTGTAGCTGTTCCTATTGCTGTATCATTATCATATTTTAATGTATAATCAGTTTCATTTTGTAATGTCTTATTACTATCCTTTATTGTTACTGTAGGACGCTTTACTGTGCCATCATATGCATATATTGTATCTGATAATGTTATATCATACATAGAAAAGTTATTATACGAATGATTATTGGCTATAGCATATGATTCTGCTGCACTACCTACACCACAATGTATTACAACATAATTGCATCCCCAAAAAACATCAGTTCCCATACTTGTCACACTATTAGGAATAATTATATCTTTTAGCGTACCACATGCTGAAAAAGCATTATTCCCTATATTTGTTACACTATCTGGAATCGTTATCTTATCAACTCCTATGCATGCTGTAAATGCATTATATCCAATACTTGTTACCTTTCTTCCATCAATTGTACTTGCAATGGCAATCTCTTTATAAACTTTACTATAGTGATATTTTGTTATCTCTACTGTTCCATCAGGAAGAACTATATACTCATAATTGCTAAATGGAAACATTGTTCCCACAGCACTTGGTTCTTCTGTTACATCCTCTACCGCCTCTGCCTTAACATTAATGTTAGGCAATATAGTACCACATAGAAATAGTACCATTAGCAATACTTTTAAATATTTCTTCATAATAATCCTCCACTCCTTTTTAATCGTTATTGTTAATAAAGTATTATTAGTTTTTCACATTAGTCTATACTACTAATTATACGATAAATACAATAATAAGCAAGCTTATATTATAACCAAAAAAAGTCAGCTATTTTTATTCCTACTAATCAAATATAAATTATGTAATTTAACTGTTGACAACTGAATATATTTATCATATATTTATACTATTCCTATATAATTGATATGTTTTATATAATATGTCATTATTATAATTTTACTTGGAGGTTTCTATATGAATAATAATTTAGATATTTCAACTAAATGCCTATATGGTAATAACGATTCAAATACTTGTGATAATACTGGAGCTATTAGCTTTCCTATATATCAATCTGCTACATATGCACATTCTGGAATTGATGGTAGTACTGGATATGATTACAGCAGACTACAAAATCCAACTAGGGAGCATCTAGAAGAGGTTGTATGTTCTCTTGAAAATGGTTATGATGCTCTTGCATTTTCAAGTGGTATGGCAGCCATTACTACTGTAATGGAACTATTTAGCCCTGGTGACCATATAATATCTGGCAATGATTTATATGGAGGCTCTGTTAGATTATTTAATAATATTTGTAAGAAAAATCTAATTGGAATAGATTATATTGATACTTCATATGAAGATATTGATCCATACATAAAGCCTTCTACAAAGGCTATTTATATAGAGACACCAACTAACCCTATGATGAATATTACTGATATTAGAAAGATGGCTAACATTGCTCATCAACATAACATTTTGCTAATTGTGGATAATACATTTCTATCTCCTTATTTTCAAAATCCTTTGGATCTAGGTGCCGATATTGTTATTCACAGTGGTACGAAATTTCTTGGAGGCCATAATGATACCTTAGCTGGATTTGTTATTGTAAATAGTGCAGAATTATCAGATAAGTTTAGATTCATTATTAAAACTATTGGAAATGGCCTTGCACCATTTGATTCTTGGCTAATATTAAGAGGTATCAAAACTCTTGCTATTAGAATGAAATCAAGTCAAGAAAATGCTCTTGCTATATGTCAATGGTTAATTACACAAGATAAGATAACCAACGTATACTACCCTGGTCTTGAATCCCATCCTGGATATGAGATTAACCGTTCTCAGGCTAGAGGCTTTGGAAGTATGCTTACCTTTGAAGTAGACAGCAAAGAAACTGCATTAAATGTTCTTAAGTCTGTTAAACTAATACATTTTGCGGAAAGTCTTGGTGGCGTAGAAACATTAATTACTTATCCTACTACTCAAACTCATGCCGATATTCCTACAGAAGCAAGAGAACGCAGTGGACTTACAGATAGAATTTTACGCTTGTCTGTTGGAATTGAAAATATAACTGATTTGATAGAAGATCTAAAACAAGCACTTTAGGAGGTTATGCCTATGCAATATAACTTTGATAAAATAATAAACAGAAAAAATACTAATAGTTTAAAATATGATTTTAGTATAGAGAGGGTACATAGAGATGACTTACTTCCTCTTTGGATAGCCGATATGGATTTCAGGCTTCCTGATGTAATATTAGATGATATTAATAAAGCTGTTACACATGGTATATTTGGTTATAGTGATTCAAAAGAAGAATATTTTAATGCCCTTCATAATTGGTTTTTTAATCACTTTAATTGGAGCCCTGAGAGCAAATGGCTTATTAAAACCCCTGGTATTGTATTTGCAATAGCAATAGCAATTCGAACTTTTACTAATCCTGGAGATGCTGTTCTTCTTCAACAGCCAGTATATTATCCTTTTTCGGAATGTATTGTAGATAATAGACGAAGACTTATTAATAATCAACTTGTATATTCAGATGGTAAGTATTCAATTGATTTTGAAGATTTTGAAAAGAAAATAGTTGAAGAAAAGATTAAATTATTTCTGCTATGCTCCCCTCATAATCCTGTTGGTAGAGTATGGACTGTAGATGAACTTACTCGAATAGGTGAAATCTGCCTTAAACATAACGTACTAGTTGTTTCAGATGAGATACACTGTGACTTCACATACCCTAATCACCCTCATACTGTTTTTGCTTCTATTAGTGAAACGTTTGCAATGAATTCTATTATATGTACAGCTCCTAGTAAAACATTTAATATGGCAGGACTTCAACTCTCAAATATATTTATTCCTAATTCAAAGATTCGTTCTGCTTTTAAAAAAGAGTTTAAAGCAAGTGGTTATAGCCAAGTAGGTGCTTTAGGAATAGTAGGCTGTCAATCTGCCTATAAAAATGGATATGAATGGCATAATGAACTGAAAGCATATTTAAAGAGAAATTTAGATTTTGTTAGAGATTATCTAAAAACTTATATTCCAGAGATTAGATTAGTAGAACCTGAAGGAACTTATCTAATATGGCTTGACTGCCAAGGACTTAATCTTAATCACAGAGAACTATCTAGCCTTGTTATTGATAAGGCAAAACTTTGGTTAGATGATGGTATTATTTTTGGTAAAGAAACTTCTCAGTTTGAGCGAATTAACATTGCTTGTCCTCGTAATATTTTGGAACTTGCCTTGGTACAGTTACATGATGCCGTTAAGGAGATTAGACATTAATTATACCTAACATACAGAAGAAAGATATTCTATATAATTACTACAAGAATATCTTTCTTTTATTTATGATAATCCTATATAAACATGAAAAATGCTACACCTAAAATAATATATGCCGCAAATAACTGCAATCCCTCTAACCAGTTTGTTTTTTTATCCATAAGTACAAATACTACCATTATTATTCCTATGATAATAGCTATTAATTCTTCGGGGGTATATATTAATTCCATTGTATTTCCTAGAATAGCACTCAATATAACCATTAATGGCGTTACAAATAAGGCTATTTGCATACTAGAACCCGCTGCAATTCCAATACTTATATTCAACTTATTTTTGTATGCCATAATTATAGCCGATACATTCTCTGCTACATTTCCTAAAATAGGCATTAATATAATTCCTATAAATCCTTCACTAAGTCCAAACTTAATAGCTGCTACTTCAACAGTATCAACCAATGCATTGCTCATAATAACTACTGCAACCGTAGTAATTGCTAATACACCAATAGAAAGCCCTAAGCTCCATTTTGCTTCTTCCTCTTCACCATCAGTTATATCTTCATTCCTATTAGTACAAAGAGTAAATATCATACCAACAATATACATAGTTAACATAATTACAGCTAATACTAAACTAAAATTTTGTAGATTTGTTCCTTCAAAACCATCTTTACCAAAATGCTTAAACGCAAATGGCATAAGCATACTAAATGCAGCAAATGCTAATAGAATAAAATTGCTTCGTACTATAGTAGCACTAAATTTTTGTGACTTATTTTTTAACCCACCTACAAAAATACTTAATCCTAATCCAACTAAAATATTTCCAAAAATTGATCCTGAAAGACTTGCAAGTACAAAAGTATATAAACCTGATTTAATGGCAAAACCACTAATTACTAGCTCTGGTATATTACCCATTGTAGCATTCAGAAATCCTCCAATCATAGGTCCTGTATACACCGATATTTGCTCTGTGGATTTCCCTATTAATACTGCAAGTGGTATAATAGCTAGGCAACTTGTAGTGAAAACAATACTATCATTTGCATGAAATACATATCTTGCTAAGACGGTAATGGGAAAGAATATTAAAAGAGTATAAAAAAGCTTCAAAGCAATCCCCTCTTTCATTCTATCCTTCTTGTGCTTCAGCATCAGCTTTTGTCATATTCACTGTTCCCCATGGATGATGAGATGGTGCATATATAGAATACATTTTAAGAGGTTCATTACCTACATTAACTATATTGTGCCATGTACCTGCTGGAATCATAATTGCATCTCCATCAGTTGCTCTAGCTCTTAGATTAAGATTGTTCTGATTGTTACCCATTAATACTTGTGCCACACCTTCTTCAATACGGAAAAATTGATCTGTATCTGGATGAATCTCCATTCCTACATCTCCACCTACTGGTATATCCATTAAAGTTACTTGTAAATGATCTCCTGTCCATAGAGCAGTTCTATAATTTGGATTCTGCTCTGTTACTTTCTCTATATCTACAACAAATGGCTCTGGGCCATAGTCCATTGACCTATTATTTCTATACATATGTCGCTCCTTAATTTGCTTGATACTATAATATATGTATATTTTAAGGTACTGTGATGTAAAAATGTGCTATTCTCACTTAGTGAGGTATTATCGAGCTTAGTGAAAATGCATACCTATACACTTAACGATGTTTTATCCAGTTTAGTGGATATGGTATTACTACAGCACTATTTGAGAAAGTATATAAAATTTTTAGGTCTATAAATCCTTTTTGTATAATTTCATTCCTAATAAAACACATGCCTCTATATATGGCATATTATTGTCTTTTAGGTATGATATTATATCCATGCTCTCAGCTCCTGGTTGAATAACAATACATTTAAACTTCTTCTTACAGTCTTTTATATATTCTAGCCCTCTGATAGGATTAATACATAAGTCAATAATATCTATATCTTCTTCAATATCATTTATGGAAGAATATTCTTTACCTACTCCATATGCTGTATATCCTTTTTCGATAAGCTGATTTTTAATTATATATGCATATTTTGTGTCATCTATAGTATTACCTACTACTGCAAAGGTATTTTGCTTCATTACTTCACTTAATTCCATAATGCTACCTCCATTAATATTTAATTACGTTATATGTTATATTATTCTGTTATCTCTATTCTGTTTCCCTCTGAATCAGCTATACAACTTTCAAAATATCCATCCCCTGTTTGCCTTGGTTGACTGTAGACTTCATATCCATCACCTGCTATTCTTTCTGTAAGGGCTATTACTTCTTCTCTACTTCCCACAGAAAATGCAATATGGTGAATTCCATTTACTATATTCATAACTTTTCTATGCTCTAATTCTTCATGTGCCATTATCTCTAATCTTGCACCTGAATCAAAGGTTAAAAAATAACTTGAAAATCCTTTTGCATTTACATACTTTTCGTTACTCTTGGCTCCAAAATATTTAATATAGAAGTCTCTCATTTTATCTATATCTTTTGCATATATCGCTATATGTGTTATTGAAATATTCATACTTTTTTCTCCTACTCAATTATTTCTAGCTTATTTAATATAATATTTTAATATTTCTATACCTTCTATCTTTTTTGTTTACTTAATATTATCTCTGGTTTTATTCCTGATTCTATTTGAGCTTTATCTTCATCTATTAATTGTTCAAATTCCTTCATGGTCATAAGAACTTTTCTATGCATTGTACCATCTTCTTCTCCTACTACTCCAAGTTCTGCCGCTTGATCCATAATTTTAACTGCTCTATTAAATCCAATCTTAAATATTCTCTGTAGCATTCCTATAGATGCCTTACCTTTTTCAATTATAAATCTACTTGCTTCATATAGATATTCATCTCTATCTATGTATCTTTCTCTTTCTATACTACTTTTTTCTTCTACATCAACAACATATTTTTCTCTATTTTCTAATATATATTCTTTGTTTTGTTCTAATACTTCAGCTCTCAACATATCAATTTCTGAGTCCGAAATATATACACTCTTACACTTTATATTTTGATTTTGTCCTTTAAAAATCATTTCTCCAGGATAATATAAAAGTTCTGCACCATTTTCATCTAATACCATTCTAGAAACAGACTTTGCTGTTACATAAAAACATATTCTACAAGGAATCTTAACTCGATTTCCTATTTACAATAACTTACAATATTAGTCCTTATTACTCTATAGCCGGAATGTTTATCTGTCCATCTACACCATTAATTTTAACATCAAATGCATACACTGGTTGATAATATCCCTTAGAATCAGTTTGATATACTATTTTTACCCCATTAGTAACAATATCTAATTCTCCTGTATCATAGCACTTAAATTTCCCCCCTACCATTTTCTCAAATGCTTCTTTTTCAGAATAAATCGGCATTTCTTTATATACCTTATATTCAATTATATTATTTGTAAATCCTGATATTTTCTTATTGGTATTGTATGTACAAGCTATACTTCCATTGTACAATACTTCATTAACTAACACTTGATCTACAACAAATTCATAGTCACCATCTTCATACTCATTAAATGTTGCTTCCTTAGGAATTACTACATTTAATGATTCCAACGCCTTACGAATCTCACTTTCATCTACATTTTCTAAACCTATAGCATCTTCATCGTCTTCTCTATACATTTCATCAAAATCTGTATATCTACTTGCACTACCAGCATACTCTATCCAAATACATTTGCTTTCCGTTGCACTATAATATATAACTGTATTCTCATATATATCTATTCTTGATTCATCAATCTCGTCATTAAAAGCCTTGAACAATTGGACTGCTTGCTGCCTCGTCTCTTCTTCACTTGCAACATGAAGTTGATATACTGGCATATTTACTTCCTCGTTACTAAAATCAATATTGCTATTTACCTCTAAATTAATTTGTTTATAAATATAATTACTACTTAGATTTCCTAATTCTTGTCTTGAATACATAGTAAATATTGTTGTAAACATTATAACAACTACTAATAATGGTATTTGATAAAACACTACTGGTAATGCTTTATATTCTTTCTTTTTAACTCTTGAAATTATATAAAATAAAATGCTAAAAAGTCCATATCCTATCATTGCTCCTAGCATGTTATTAAATAAATCATCTACTTCACAAATGCCTCTTTTAAATATATATTGAATCATTTCAATTGCTAATGACAATCCTATTCCTGCTAAATAAGTCCTCCAAAACTTCTGAAAGAACTTACCTACCATAGGTAACAATAATCCAAATGGAACAAACATCATAATATTAAGAATAATATGTCTCCACTCATTCATAGAAAAATCATTCCATGCTTCACGATAAGAATAAAACAAATGATATTGAATATTATTCTGCCACATACTACCTCTACTAAGTAGAGTTGCTCCAAATACAACAAACAAGTAACATATAAAAATTGCATATATAAATATTGTTCCAGCCTTGATTTTTTTTATTCCCTTGAAAACTTTTTTGTAGATTATATGGTATCCTACTAAGAATGTTCCCACTACAAATAAGGTCATAATAATTCCTAATATTAAATAACCCTTACCTAACGATATAATATCTCTAAGTCTCATATGATTGTTCGCTCCTAATTCTCTATTTATACATATACACTAAGTTGTCCTAATACATAGTATCATAACCATATTTTCATAACTATTTATTTTCTAATAATTAAGATTTTTGTAATAAAAAATAGGAATGAATTGTTTAATTCATTCCCTTTTCCAGTCTCCAAACAGTTCCCAAAATTCAGAATTATCACTTTCACCATAGTCGTAATATTCATTAACTGTTTGAAATACAGCACAACTATCTGTTGCTGGATAGATTATTCCTATCTGTCCATCTGAACGTGTTAGATACATTGCATCATAAAAAGGACAACCAGATCCTCCTTTTATCACTTGTGCTTGTGTAAAATGTGTCTCCACCCACTTAAGTATATCTTCATCTTCCGTAGAAAACATTTCTCCATCAATGTACATTTCTATTTTTGTCAAATCATGTATATCTTGGGCATCAAAATATACTGCATCCTGGTATCCCTCTGGTATGAAAAATTTATGAAACAAACTATCTTCTTCTGTCCATCCAATACTTCCTATTGTTCCACCTTGACTAAGAGAACCATATTCACTAATCACACAATATTTTGTTTCTCCATTTACCTGATAAGTTCCATTAAAATCTTCATCATTAATACCTTTATACAATTCTACATTATTTAAATTATATATATCTTTTGATAATACATTGTCAGCAACATTATATATATACATTTCTTCCATGCTAACAGGATGTAGATATACTGTCATCCCATCCATTGAAACAAATATCTCACAATAATTATCTCCTTGTGTATAATTACAACCTATTTCTTTCAAATCTATTTCCCTTACAATGCTTTGCTCTTCTTTGGAATATACAAACAAACCAAAATATCCACCAAATATAATCTGACTTTCATCAACATAATATAATCTTGCTCCGTCTGCACCAGTTGTTGCAGACAAATCAATTTCAGGTTTTTTAACTTCTATAATATTTTCTGTTAAAGCTTCTTCCTTAGAATTAGTAACTCTACCTGAATCTTTTAAAATAGGATTATTCAATAATCCTATTACCACAAGTATAATAATAAGAATTCCAATTAGTACTACTATAAACACTGGTCTTTTATACTTAATAATATTTCTTAATAGACTATTCATGAATACCCCCTTATTCCTCTATATAACATCTCTTTACTCAAAAATCTGCCTATACACTGTGGACTAATTCTAGTTTACAGTATATAGACAGATTTATCAATGGTATCTTCCTAACTATTACTAACTGATGTTTTTCGAGTTAAAAGCTCATGCATGATTATCATCAAGATTAATACTATCAATAGATATAATGGTAATAATGCAACTGTAATATGACTTGCAATAAGACCAAACAATGGTGGCATTAAACATGTTCCTACATATGCACTTGCCATCTGAATTCCAATAATTGCTTGTGATTTATTAGCTCCAAAATGTGTTGGCGTAGAATGAATAATACATGGATAAATTGGTGCACACCCAAGCCCTATCAAAATCAAACCCATTAAGGATAATATATTACTTGCAGGTAATAACATAATTAAGATACCAATAGCAATAAGTCCCTGTCCTAATCGAATCATCTGAACATCATTTAATTTCATAGTAATAAATCCACTTACAGCACGTCCAATTGTAATACCAATAAAAAACATACTGGCAAAGCTAGCGGCTGTATCGGCAGTAACACCCTTATACAATGTTAAATAGCTACTGGCCCACAGACCTGCTGTCTGTTCCAATGCACAATAACAGAAAAAACAAATCATAACCTCTTTGGCACCAGGAATTTCAATAATCTCTTTTAATGAAAGAATTTTTTGTTCTTCATCACTAGAGCTGTGTGTTTTTGTTTTTTTATCTTTCCACAAAGGAAGACTAAATATAAGAATCGCTGTAAGAACAATTTGTATTATTGCTATATATTTATATCCAGCATTCCATCCACTTCCACCTGTAAGTGTATATCCTATAATATAAGGCCCTAAAGTTGCACCTATTCCCCACATACAATGTAACCAACTCATATGACGGCTTTCATAATGAATAGCTACATAATTATTTAATGATGAATCTACACTTCCTGCACCCAATCCATAAGGAATTGCCCATAAACAAAGCATCCAGAAAGAATGGGATGTTGAAAATCCCCATATTGCTAATGCAGTAGTTGCAACACTAACAGCCGTAACCTTTCCTGTTCCAAATGCTCGTGTAAGACGATCACTTTGCAAACTTGACACAATAGTACCAAGTGCAATTATCATAGAAATAATTCCTGCATATGAAATAGGCACTCCAAACTCTGAATACATAGTTGGCCATGCTGAACCTAATAAAGCATCAGGTAACCCTAGACTTATAAATGCAAGATATATAATCGCTAAAAGTAAATTAATCATATTGAATTCCTCCTTGTTTCTATATCTCATAATATCACCATTACTTTTTATTTTATATAATATTTTTATCAATTTTATATAATAAAACCATCATTTAGTTAAATTTATGTTTATTCTAAATACCGAAAGGCGTTGAAAAAAAATATCTTCAACGCCTTTTCTTAATATAAATAATTTACTTTCAAAATTAATTCTACTCTGACAATTCTTTTTTCTTATCCCTACTAATTAACACTCCTGCAATCACCCCGAATATTATCATTGGCACTAATAATATTGCAGATAGTACCATTTTATCAGATTCTTTTATACTATCCTCGCTAATAAAGAATATTGGCATCACTCCCGATATATTATTAAATATTGCATGTGCTATGGATGAGGTAATTACTGTTTTTGTTTTCTTTGTCAACCAAGTAAGTACTGCTCCCATTGCTATACATAAAATACATTTATTAAACAATAGAAACCAAAACTCTCCTGATAATTTACATCCTGCTCCCAAAAATGAATCCGAAAAATGCCATATTCCCCAAAGAGATCCACCTAACAATAATGTAATAGGAGTATTAAAAATTTCTTCCAATTTAGGAGTCATCTATCCTCGCCAACCAAGTTCTTCACCAAATGGCGTTAATGTCATAACCATCGAGAACCCTATTAAATAAATAGCATATTTTATAAAATATCCTACTCCCATTACTTGTATTGCTTCTGCCTCTAAAAACCCTCCATAAATAATGGAAACAATACCATAGCTAATTATCCAATAGACAACAGGAAACGATATAGCAATTACATAGTATTTTACATGTCCCTTTAGTCGTCCCCATATCAACATATTACTAAATCCTTCTTTAGTAATTAATCTTGTTAATATATTGGCAACTGCAGGTGCACACATAGTAAATAGTGCCACCATACTATACATAAATTCCCTAGAATCTGTAGACTTACTAATATAGAAGTATAAAAGCATTGGAGCATTTGCTAATACTACTGCTAATATATAGAAGACTACAAGTTTCTTAATTGTTTCTTTCTTATTTGTCATAGCACTCTACCCCCTTATCATACAATTTCACTGATATTCGGTAAGATATATAAAATGCTGCTATAGACACATAAGGTAGTACTGCCATAACCGTCATCATTCCTTCTGTCTTATCCTTAGCTAATATACTATCTGCTAATGAATCTATCATATTATTAATAGAACCAAAATAAGATAAGTCTCCAAACAAAACATATATAATAACTAGCATAACAATTACTAAGAAGAAAATCCCTTTGTAATTACCACCATTCTTAGTTCCATATCTAACAATATAAGGATACTCCATAGCTCTAAGAATCAGTTGAACATAAAATAATATAACTAACATATCTGTATAATAGAATTCTTGCTGATATACAACATTTGCAATGTATGTTACAACCCAATTCATACTTACAAGAATAAATGATATAAACAAAGTAAAGTAGTATTTTCCTGCTACCATTCCTTTTCCTGTTAATGGTGTAGAACATAAAAATTCAGCCCATTTTCTCTTCTCATCTATTTCAAATATTGTTGACTGATATAACCCAATAAATATAAATGACACTACTAAAATTATTGCAATCCACATTACAATAAGAGCATCTGCTGGTATATCAAAGGAATTACTAATTGTATTAATATAATCTGTTCCTTTGGGAAGGAATAAAATAATTATCATAAGCAAGTATGCACCGCCTAATAGTATAAGGTTTCTACGTTGCATTATAAATTCTCTATAAAATAAACCAAACATTTTACTCCTCCTTACACTATTTTTTGTTTTTCAAGTTGTCTTACACTGCAAATATATCCAATACCCATGGCAACAACCATTATAATTGGTGATAACTTGAATACATTATCAGCTAATTTTTTAAGCATATCAAAAAGCATATCTATCATTGTATCATCATCAATCTTTCCCATGTATTGACCAAACCATCTAGCAAGCCACAAAACAAAACTAAAATATACAACAATCACTGCTATAACCATTCTAATAATCACTGCATTTGATGATTTGTATTTAATAGTTAGCGGTGTAACTGCTGAACTTATTAAAGTGGTAAACATCATAACAATTAATAAGATTTTGATGCTATTTATATCTATACTTCTATGGCTTAATCCTGCAAACAATAAAATGTTTAAAAAACCTAATAGTAACGAACCTAACATAAACATAGCCTTAATGATATATTTAACCCCTGCTTGCCCTTTAATCCCTACTGGTAGTGTGTATGAAAATAAAGACCATTTACTCCTATAATCTGATATAGTGACACCACCATCTCCTGAAAAAGATATAAATAACAATGCTATTGGTAAGTATGAAAATCCATAGTAGCTAATCATATCTATATTTTCAAATGCCTCGCCAGTTAAATCTGCTAGGTTACCACATATCATACTAACCCTTATTAACACTCCAAGAAAGATAAAGAGTAGTGAAGAGCAAAGTCCAATTATGTATGCTTTTCGTGCCAAATAAAGTTCACGATATATCAATCCCTTCATTACGACCACTCCTTCTTATCTTGATTTACATAGAACAGCATAATGTCTTCAAGTGTTGTATTATCTACTGCTATGCCAGAATATTTATCTGCAATACTAACCTTATCACTTACCATAATTTCTGCGCCAAAATCAGTAAGTCTTGTGCTTACAATATCCTCTGGATCAATGTTTCTATAATCAGCTTTGCTACATTTCATTACACCATGATTTTCTAATATGTCATCTTTATAACCAGTAAGTAGTAGATTACCTCTATGAATAAATGTTACACTATCAGCTACCTTCTCTAAATCTGTAGTGATATGAGATGACATTAATATGCTGTGATTCTCATCTTGTAAATACTCCATAAAAATATCTAACACTTCATTACGTACAACTGGATCAAGACCTGTTGTTGCTTCATCCATAATTAAAAGCTTCGCATTATGAGAAAGAGCTGTTGCTATCTGAAGTTTCATCTTCATACCCTTTGATAATTCGCCAATCTTTCTCTTTGATGGCAACTGTAATCTATCCAAGTAATTCTTATATACATTACTATCCCATTCCTTATATACATTCTTAAGAATAATATCTAATTGGTGAGCATTTAATTGGTCATGAAATGGCAATTCATCAAAAACTGCTGCAATCTGCTCTTTAATAGCTATCTCATCACTTACATTATCCATGCCTAACATTTTAATATCTCCACTGTCTGGCTTTATAATATTTAATAATGACTTAATTGTAGTAGTCTTACCTGCACCATTTTGACCAATAAATCCCATAATACTTCCCTTAGGAACATCAAAGGAAATATTATCAAGTGTAAATCCATCATATTTAACGGTTAATCCCTTAATCTCAATGGCATTTTCATAATTAGCCATAATTCGCCCTCCTTACTATGAATTAATCTTTTTCATAGTATATCTCTAAAATTTCTTTCAATTCCTCTAGGCTAACACCACTTTGTCTGGCTTTTTCACAAGCCTTAGCAACTAAGTCCTCTGTTTGCCTTAGATTTTCTTCTTTAAAAAGTTCTTCATTTTTTGCTTTTACAAAGCTACCCTTGCCTGTATAGGATTCTACAAACCCATCCTTTTCTAGTTCTTCATAGGCACGTTTCGTTGTAATTACACTAAGCCTTAATTGCATTGCAAGGTTTCGCATTGATGGAAGGGCGTCCCCTTCTCTTAACTTGCCTTCTACAATCTGCATCTTTATCTGGTCATATATCTGTTGATATATAGGCTCGCCAGACGAATTAGTAATAATAATATCCATAGTTCACCTCATGAGTCGACTTATCGGTATGTATATACACTTCGATATACACAATATATACAATATATACATTTTATATCATAGATATATACACTTGTCAAAAATATTTCTTATAACACAAATTCCAAAATATTCTGAAAAATAAAAGATGGTAATTTTTGACTTAAAATGTTATCATATTATAATAAAACAATATTTTTAGGGAGATACTATGACTGATGATAAAATTTTTCTAACATATAATCAACAAATGAAAAAACTTCGAAAGGACAAGAACATTTCTTGTCACGATAGCCCACATAAAATTGCATTGGTACGTTCTGGATACTTTAATATTATTAATGGCTATAAAATGCCTTTTACCTGTGGTACTGATGCTTCCGGTAGTTATATATATTTTGCCGACACAAGTATAGATCAAATTTATAAACTCAAAAAATTTGATGAGGAATTAAGGATTTTTCTACTAAAATATATTACACAAGTTGAAGAAGAAATAAGGACATTGACTGGTTATAAATTTGATCAATGCAATGACAATGGGAAAATACCATGGTATGAAACAAATGCATATTCTCCTACCACTACTTTACAGGCAAAAATGAATACAATTTCATCTGCTTATTCTGAACTCAGTAAAAGCAGATCAGAATATGTTAAATTCTATATGTATAATCATGAACAAATACCAACATGGATTATGATAAAAGTTGTTAACTTTTCTACATTTATTAATGTTTTACATAATAGTAAACAAGATGTGACTCATGCTATTTGCAATTTATATTCAATGTATGATGCCAACGGTAAACCCAATGTCAAATTATTAATTGGTTGTTTGCATTGGTTACGAAAAGTTAGAAATTCATGTGCACACAACGAACGGGTATATTGCATACATCAAACACAAGTAAGAAATAACTCTACTAGTGGTCGCATATTGGATCCCTATTATTCACAACTTCCTCAATCATATTGTAGATGTACCGAAAAGAATATCTTTGATATCCTTATCTATTTTAAATACTTCCTTCCAAATGAGGAATATATCACTATGATTAGCGAACTAGGAAAAATGCTTTTAGACTTGCAAAGTAAACTAATATCAAATGCATTTGATAATGTCAGAGGACAAATGGGAATAAAAAATCTTAGTATTTTTTCTACACTAATTAATTTACCTAAAGATAAAATAGAGTATAACAAATTTGACACAATGTAAAAAGATTATTCATTTTTCCAGAATAATTCTTGTAATAATTTTCATTCTGTGGTAATATACTAATATAGAGATAGCCATATTGATTATGGCTGAAAAACACTCAAGTGCGAAAGCGTTTGGGTGTTTTTTACTATATATACTTTAATTTGTAGCACCATTCACACTGCTTCTTAATACCTTAGAACGTAAAAAGGACTATCCTCGAAAGGATAGTCCTTGAATGTTTATATTTCATTAAGTGTTCAATGCATCATCCACTCCACTAATGCTCGAAAATACCTCGCTGAGTGTCGGGATGGGCTTTCTCACTAAATTCGTGCTATGCACTCATTAAGTGTTCAATGCCTACTCGATAATTGTAGCAACACGACCTGAACCAACTGTTCTACCACCTTCACGAATAGCGAAAGTAAGACCTTGATCCATAGCGATTGGGTGAATTAACTCGATAGTCATTTCTACGTTATCACCAGGCATACACATCTCTACACCTGCTGGTAAGTTACAAACACCAGTTACGTCTGTTGTTCTGAAGTAGAACTGTGGACGATAGTTGTTGAAGAATGGAGTATGACGTCCACCTTCGTCTTTAGTTAATACGTAAACTTGAGCTGTAAACTTTGTGTGACATTTGATTGAACCTGGCTTACAAAGAACTTGACCTCTTTCGATGTCTTCTCTCTTAACACCACGAAGTAATGCACCAATGTTATCACCAGCTTGACCTTCATCAAGAAGTTTTCTGAACATCTCGATACCAGTTACTGTAGTCTTCATAACTTCTGGCTTAATACCAACAACTTCAACTTCTTCATTTACGTGGATAATACCAGCTTCAACTCTACCAGTTGCAACAGTACCACGACCAGTGATTGTAAATACATCCTCTACTGGCATGATGAATGGCTTATCAGTTGCTCTTTGTGGATCTGGGATAAAGCTATCAACAGCCTCGAATAACTCAAGAATCTTATCTCCCCACTCTGAACTTGGATCTTCTAATGCTTTAAGAGCTGAACCTCTGATGATTGGACATCCTTCGAAGCTGTACTCCTCAAGAATCTCAGTTACTTCCATCTCTACTAAGTCAAGAAGTTCTTCATCATCAACCATATCACATTTGTTCATGAATACTACGATGTAAGGAACACCTACTTGACGAGAAAGTAAGATATGCTCTTTAGTTTGAGCCATAACACCGTCTGTAGCAGCAACAACAAGGATAGCA
>JAVBSN010000034.1:0-3591 GCA_031547045.1 Lachnospiraceae bacterium | reverse complement strand
ATACTGCATCAATAGGCATCTCAATGTCTGGAGAATCTGCTTTTGCATGTACTGCTTCTCCTAATATGAAGTATACTTTCAAACCACATCCTCGCTATTGGATAGCTTTTGGAAAATTTGAAGAAGGCGAAGTTATTGACTTAAATCGTATGACACGTAAATTCGAGATTAAGTATAACGAAAACCAATATGACAAATTAATCAGACTTTCTGAAACAAACACATGGATTGATGAAAGCAAGTAATTCATATATCTAAAGTAATTATCTAAGGAAGAGGCATGTTGGATTTTCCACATGTCTCTTTTCTATAAAATTATATAAGGAGGTAAATAGTATGCCTAATAAATCCAAAATTATTGTTACAAATAGAAAAGCTATGATTGAAAAATATACTATGCCTGGTTGGGAGACTATACTAGACAAATTAAGTAAGTTAACTACATTTGATTCTTCGCGATGTATCGACACTCAAGTATTATATTTAGATGACTATGTTGAATTACCTGGCTATAATGTTCTTCACGCGGAAAATGAGCGTGAAAATAAAGTAGCATTGGATTATATTTATAATAAGTACAAACCAAATTACCTAATTATTCTGGGAGCTCAAGATATTGTTCCATTTCAATCTTTATTAAATCCTAGTTATTTTGACTATATTGATGATCTTGAAGAATATATGCCAAGCGATCTCCCCTATGCCTGTGAACACGGCTATTCCATTTATGTTAATAATTTTTTAAATCCAACTCGCATCGTATCACGTATTCCAGATGTATTTGAGGATTCACAAAAGGGACTTGATGTACTTATCAATACGATATATAACATAATTAATATGCCTAGAATTCCTAGAACTGAATATAAAAGAATATGGTCCGTATGTACCCAAATGCGAACCACTCCCATGGAAGAGACTCTTGCTGATATGAACTTTCTTGCTAATGACTATAAACAATCTCCACCAAATGGTCCTGTCTGGCCACCTAATCCAAATGGAGAATATGAGGATTATGAAAAACATGTACACTTTCATATTGTTCATGGTGAAAAAGATAATAATATTTTATATGGAGAAGATAATCTTGGTACAGAATCTGAAGCTATATATGGCGATTATATAAACGGAAACCTTAATATAGGAACTGTTGTCTTAGAGCGAGCATGTTATGGTTCACAATTATATAATCCTAATATAAATGATGATGGATTGCCTCTTGCAAATATATACTTGCGCTCTGGTGCTGTTGCTATGATTGGAAGTTGTGTTGAAAACTTTAGCAACCCTAACGGACGGCTACTAGGTGATTATATGGTAAGTTCTTTCTATAATCACTTAAAAAATCGTTCTATTGGTGAAGCATTTTTATTAGCTAGGCAGTCGCTTTTAAGAAATGGACTTTTAACTAATTATGCTAACCAAACTATGTTTGGAGCTTTTGTTCTTTATGGAGATGCATCTATTGTTCCTATTGCAAGTAAGAGCTTTTATGAAAAAGCCTATAATACTATTTCTTCTGAGCATGATCCCGACATTCCTGTTGAAGAAGCTATTAGTATTTGTTACCCTGGTCCACCTATTCTAATTATACCTGGTGAGATATTTAAATTAATAGAAGTACAACTTCAAGAAGATTTTGGTGTTGAGTATATATCAGATGCTTTTGGCTATCATTTATACGAAAATGGTATAGAAAATACTACAATACAGATGTATGTAATATACACTAAGCAAAAGGGAAAGGGTGTTTGGTATGAATTTAAATATGATGTACCTACTAATACTATTTCTTTTGTATGTGAATATTCATACTAGCTAAAACTTTAAGGAGGTGTTAATATTGAAACAACCTATTTACTATATGCAAACAGACCCTAGATGGGCCTCACATAATTACTCTGCAAAAGGTGAACATAAAACTATTGGTTCTAGTGGATGTGGCATTACTTGTTCAGCTATGGTTATTGCCACTTTATCTGATAAAAAAGTTACGCCTATTGATACCGCCGACTGGAGCATGGCTCATGGATATAAAATATGTAATCAAGGAACTGCCTATGCCTATTTTGTACCACAATTCAAGGTATATAATATTAACTCTAAACAACTAAATACTTCTAGTCTATATCATAATCCTAAATCAAGTATACATGCACAAGTTATAAATGAACTAAAAAAAGGCAATCTTGTAATTGCTTGCATGGGCTCTGGTAATTGGACAAGCGGTGGTCATTATATACTTGCATACAATATCAAAGGTTCTAATGTATACATTAATGACCCTAATAGTAAAAAAGAAAACCGATTAGTTGCAAATATTACTACATGGCAAAACGAAGTAAAGTATTATTGGGTAATACAAGTACCAAATAATAGAATTAAAGATTATATGAGCACTATGCTGAATGCTCTCAAAAAATTTTAACTAATTAAAATATTATTATAGGAGGTTTTAAAATGGATTTTACCAGAGATTTTGTTCTATCACCCTTAGCCTTTACAGGTGAACATTCTTTAAATATGTTTAATATAATTCCTGTGAGAAAAACTCCATCTGAATGTTTTACTATTACTTCAAATAATTCTAAAACTGATGAAGTTACAGTTTGTGTTTCTGAGACTCCTACATACCTAGGTGCTTACTACCTACCTTTTAACGGAAAAAGCAATCCACCTGCAAGTATTTTGATTCCTAAATACACTCCTGAATATCCCTTTGTGTTAACTGGGGCATTATCTGGATGCTCAATCGTTGTTGTCGATAAAGGGGATTCTTGGGAAGTATTTCACGACCCTCGAGTAAATGTATTATCATTAAATCCTTCACCTTATAAGAATAAACATGTTGTGGCCGCTTTCCAATATAGAGATTATATGTCTACCACAGAATTTGGTAGTGGAGCTGCATTTTTATGGTTTGATAATATACTTAAGACATGGTATCTTATCGGACAAAAACAAGAAATGATTTCACAAGATAAATATATCGAAGTTAAGAAAAGAAACCCTATTACAGTATTACCATTAATTTAATTATTTTCCAATTTTATATGCTATTATTATCTCATAACAAAGATAACCAAATTGATTACAAGACCTATCAGATCGGAGGAATAATTATGTCAACAAAATATTCATTAAGAGTAAAACACGACGGAACAGAAACTGGTGACTTTTGCATCTATCAAACATATGATAATCAACCTGAAAATGTTAATTCTCTTGTATGGTTTAAGAAAAGAGCACATCCAAATACTAATTTAAAATTTGATTGGACTATTGATTATGGATTTACATGGGGTGAACAAGGTGTATTAAATCCAGGTGTAGTATTCCAAGCTTCACAAATCCTTGAAACAGATCCTACAAATCTTACTGTGAACTCAATAGGATTTTCTAAAAAGGATAATGCTTTTACCTTTAAAAACATCGATGAGCAAACTACTCGAGGAAGAATGGGAATCTCATGTGATGAAACAATTCCTGCTAATACTGCATCAATAGGCATCTCAATGTCTGGAGAATCTGCTTTTGCATGTACTGCTTCTCCTAATATGAAGTATACTTTCAAACCACATCCTCGCTATT
>JAVBSN010000087.1:0-7470 GCA_031547045.1 Lachnospiraceae bacterium | reverse complement strand
TAATCTTGAACATGATATTCTAATTGACCTTATTAATGAAATACCTGATTTAGATATTATCGTTTAATATTATTTACCTACATTTTTAACCGTTATTTACCTACATTTTTCAATTGACATTTATATCTTAGCTAGTCTGCAATGTTCCATTATCTCAACATATTGTCCTATAATGGATTTGAAATCTTGTTGTCCAGATTGTCTACCTATTTCAGTATTACTCATTTGTTTTGAATATCTCATATAAATATATACTGGTTTTATCTTTGATAATTCAGAGTGGCTAAATCCTAATATTTGCATCATTTGAAGCTTGTTTGGAAATACAACTTCCTCACCTTCTTTTAATATTTCAGCATAGTTGAAGTCATTTAACTTCGGTGTATTGAGGAATGGAGGTTTTGTATCTTCCATCCCTTTTGTATATGTTTGTTGCATTTTCTTTTACCTCCTTATGCAATTTCGTGTAGTTCTGCTTTTACATCATCTCTAAATATGTCACTTACTCCTCCATCAAGCATCGGTAGCTCCACTGTTTCTTTATTATTTTTATATATATAAGAATTATTATAAAGGCTGGAGCCAGCGAAGCTTTGTAGTCCTTGAGTAGTCAATGTAACTTTTCTTTTTTTAACTTTTCCATTTAATTCTTGATATTCAATTCCAAGTTTTGATAATAGTTCTTTATTATCATTCATCTTTTTTGAAAATGTTGCAGGATTTTTAGTTAGTGTGTCTACATCAACATCATCTTGAGCTCTTATAATTTCCATTAACTCTTTTGATGTACCAACCAATTCATGATTTGGTCTATCAATTAATACTTTTAGCATTATTTCAATCTCTGGAAAGTTTTTAACAAATTTTAGCAAACTACGCATTCTAATAGTCGCAAATGCTTGCTCAAATTCTTTTACATCAATTTCCATTGCTCTAGCTATTAATTTGCCATAAGCTAGAAAATCTACGAGTCTTGAGTCTTCTTCATCTAATATTTCGGTTTTTAATAGTTTCAATACTTTTATTAATATTTCAAAAATCGAGCCCATATATTGAGCAATATGGTTATTGAATGTTGTATTCAGTAAATCTTCAGATTTTTTATATTTCATTGCTGGTAGTGAAATTTCGAGTAGTCTGAATGTCCATTGTTTCAACTATTGTAGGATTTGATGATGTTAGACACACAATACTTTCTAAATTGTTACCTTTCGAGCAGTGGAGTACATCACCTTAGTTAAGATGCCCGAGTCCCTTCAAACGTGTTCACCAAGAATGGTTCGACGCTTTCTAGTGATACGGCATTATTTAGTACAATCATCTTGCTATGGTCGAATAACATGCGATTATAGTCTTCCTTGTTTGACAATACGTTGAGTAGCGCTCGATTTGGATCTATAACCTTCTTTAATGTTTTAGCACAATATGATTTTCCACTCCCTACGCCTCCACTAAGTAGCAAAATTGGATGCTTGATATCTAGAAATGCACTGATTATAAATACTTTTAATACTATTAGTGATTCCTCGTCTATTGGAAATAATAGACTACTTATATGATGGAAATCTTTGAGTGTTGCTCCTCGAGTAGGGACTGCATTTGGTAGCAATCCCTCCGAGTGTTTAAATGCAATTTTTTCAGTACATTCTTGTATTTGATATTTTTCACTATCAACATTTACTATTAATCCGTCTTTATTTAACTGATATGCGATGGTTCCATTTATTTTATCGTGATATACACGATGATATAATTTAATTTCTTCTTTAGGCTTTGTGTAACCATGTTTTATTGCTTCTAATATTTGAGAGTAATATTTGGGTTCAAGATTTCTTTTTGCTTTTTCTATATAGATATTTGCTATTATATCTTTGAATTTATCATCATCTAAACTAAGTCTAATTTGAGTTGGAAGATTTAATTGATAGATTACGATATCTTCATCCGTTGTCTTATAATATTTGATAATTGATTTTAAGAATATTTCGATAGTTAGATTTACATACTTTGATATGAATTCATATAGATTCATTGCTGAGTTACTCATATTAGCCTCCTATATTATTGGGTTAATAACATTTGATTTAATGTTTTTTACATCTGATACAATTGGTACGTGAATTGCTTGGGAACTATCATATTTTGAATCTATCTTAATGTAGCAATATTTCCCTAATAACTCGTATGGTCTTATTTTTGCTAATCCATATGATGTTATTTCTAATTCATGACATAATTTGTAACATCTCGATTTCGGGTAATTAATATCGCTAAATTCTTGCTCAATTATTCTAAGTCCTGAATTAGTCATTATTTTATATGTTAATGTTATTCCTAATCCATTTCTATCTGGAGTAAAGTAGAAATCCGTGTTAATTATTTCTGCTTTATGATATAGACCATCAACGAATATTGGAACTTTCACATCATCGTTAACTGGGTATGGAATTTCCCAGTTAGTTTTATGCACTTCATTATTTTGATAAGCAATTACTAGATTATCAATTGTCATTTCGACTGTTACGTTATTATTCATTAGTAGCTACTCCATTCTTTGAGTCTGCCATTAGTGCACTTACTACTTTTAATGCTTCTTCTACAATTTTAGATGTTTCTACATCAGTTTGTCTTTTGTATACTTTTCCGTCTTCGTCGATATGATCCATTTGGAAATACATTTCTATAAATTGGATAACTGTTTCAATTTTTTCTAAATTCTTATGTACATTTTCGATGTCAATTTTGATGCACAATCCTTCTGGTTCTTCTGGAAACATTGCCACTTTGGCATCATCGTTGCCAGTTACCAAGTGATTTAGTACTATCGAAATCAATTCTAGATTACTTCCGCCATGAGTATTGAAGTTGAATCTTAGAGTATAATTTTCATCATAATTTTTGATAAATCTTACATAATTTAGTTCAGCATCTAAGTCAGCGTAACTTAAATTTTTCATCGTGATTCCATCAAAACCTGCTACATCAACTTCATGTCCTTTGAATAAAACATCAATCTTGGTATTTTTTAATATTTTTCCGTTATTGTCTACTAATTTTAATCCTGCGAAACCTTTTTCTTGGATGTAACCTTTTGAGTCTGATGATAATACTGCTGGTACTGTTACTACACTTCCTACGACTGTTGGCTTAACTACTTTCTTTGAATTTTGCTTTGACATATATTTGTCCTCCTATATATTTGCTTGGATTTAATTTATTTACTCTGAATCACATCGATTTGAATCTAATTCTCTTGTTGCTATTATTAGTCAACTCTGTTTTTATCGAGTTCTAGAGTTTAAAATTTTCTCCTTACACCTATATAAAGCAGAGACACTTCTCAAACTTGAACTATACATTAATGTACAATTCAAGTTAATAATTAAAAAATGGTATCTCTACCATTTTATTTGTTTCTATTTTTAATCACAATTTTCGAATATTTAATGAGCCATTTATACAACTCTTCCACCTCAAATTCATTTATATAATTATCAATTTCCATAGGTGTGTATTTATCAACAATCTTTAGACCAGTTTCATTTAAAAAGATTTTTCTCTTTTTTGCATTCAAATCATTTTTTTATCGAGTATTTCTCCTCTAAAAAGATTTGTATAAAATGTTACATCTTCTTTATCTTCTTCATTCTTTAAGAATAAACGTATATTTGATAACAGCAAATCAATTTTAGCATCATATTCTTGCATTAATAGTGGATTTGAAACTCTCTTAATAGAATATTTTATAAATTTATTATAATTATTTTTAAATACTATAGCCATTATCGTAGCACTTGCAATTTTAGTGAAATCATAAAATTCTCCAATTATATGGCTATTCAAACTTTCCATTTTATTAGATACAGGATTATTTTTATTCTTACCCAAAAAATCATCTTTCCATTATTTTCTTCTTCTGTAAAATCTAAACTATCAGTAGTTTTAGCACTTGTTAGCATTTTATTATCATCATACTCTTCATTTAAACTTTTATTCACTTTTTCTTTAATGACATATTTTTTAATAGCATTGTCCATTGCTACATAAGCATAGCCATCAAAATTATCTTCTTTAGAATTTTTGATTTCAAATTTATTAATTACTTCATATAATTTAACTCTTGCAATTTGCCTAAGATCATCTATATCTATATTCTTATTTTTTTTACAATATTTAAATGCAAGTTTATCAATATTTTCCTCACTATCACTTATAATTTTATTTATAGCTGATTCATTTCCTTCTTTTGCTTGCTTTAATATGTCAATGTTTGTCATATATAATTACTCCTTATTTGAAAATATTTTACCATTTTTTAATATTGAAAAAAAGAAGATGATAAACTTGTGAAGTCATATCTTCTTTTTAGGAGTCATGACTGGGAAATCTCCCACTAGTATTCGTTGCATAGCAACATTGTTGAATGACTTATATCATCGATTATATATAATTTTTTTCCAATCACATCTGCATATTCCATATGGAATGGGGTTTTGTGAATTTCTTTTCTTTTAGGAACTTCTTGAAAATGTGTAAATACTAGTAAATCTTCTCCATCAATTATCTCTCTTTTGAAATTATCGAAAACTTGCAAATAGTCACATTTCATTCCTTTTGCAACTTGCACCATTACACACATCCAAAGTAAATGTTGCAAAACTGGATGAACTACTGATTCCACACCTCTTGTAACATACTTATCTTTATCAAATTTATATGTCATAGATGAATTCTCTTTTACCTATTACGATGACATTGTAATCTCCATTACTAGCAATGTGAAGCTCGTATATATAGTCATCTATATCAAGTTCCGTTTCAGCGATTGCATGCACGATAATAGGTTCATCATCCATTAGTTGCAAGTAATCTTCTACACTTTCAACTATATAGATTTTAGCCTTATCATACTCGCCGTCCTTAATCCATGATGACTCGATTAGATAGGTATCCCATATAACATGCATTGCCATCCTATGAGATTCAATTACATCTAGGATTGGTAACTTGTACAAGTCATCCATGCACTTAATCAGCTTCATTTATTAAATCCTCATCATCTAGTGTCTTATCATATTCAACCTTATTGGGAAATCTTTTTAACTTTTGTTTTTCAATTTCAACTATTAATCTTCTTTCTTTGTGCGAATCAAGAAATTCAACCATATCATCATTTGCATAAGTAACATGATAGTCTGGATAACTCCTTGCCATATCAACTACTTCAGCAGTGAATCTAGATTTTATATAATTCTCGTCATCGCTAATACAAACTACTTCCGCATGGTCATCCTCTACCGTATTTATATGGATAAATAATATAAATATTTCCATACTTAATTCTTCCTTTGGCTGTTATTACTTCCTAAATAATTAGTAGTATTAACTTTATCATTTAGAAATGTCGAAGTATTCTTAATTCTATCTATATCATTATCTGCACTTTCTTCGATAACTTGAACTGCTAGATGTGCTAACCCTAATGCTATACAAATGATACCAAACATATCTTAATCGTTTCCTTTCAGCACTAATTGCTCTTTGAATGCTTTACCTAGTCTAATCGATACCGCTACATGCTTGGCGATTAAATGAGTTTTACCATCTAGTGGTGATACCCATTCTTTTTGATTAACTACTTTAGGTTCAAATATTAGATAATCATTCTTCATAACCTTGTAACCTTTCTTTAGATATTTAATGTTTAGTTGCTGTTCTAGCTTAATTACCTCTTCAACATCCTTTAGTAATAGTCCTGTAGATTTTGAAATCTCTTGAGTGATCGTTAATTGATCAATTGATTTCATTCTTCTTGTCTTAACTTCTTTCTTTGCCATACTTATCATCTCTCTTTCATTTAAGGCAACGAAAAAGAGCCATACCGATTAACGATATGACCCTTGTTCATGTTTATAATATATAATTGTTTTAAATATAATTCATGTGAATTATTTAAATAATCTTAAAATTTTCAGTTTATCCTTGGTAATCCCAATTTACTGGTCTGGAACTAGAATTCCAACTAGAATCCCATCCAGCAGGTTTTGAAGAATATCCAACAACATTTATTGTTAAGCTACTACAGTGATAGAATGCCTGGCTTCCTATACTTGTCACACTACTTGGGATTGTGATACTTGCTAAACTACTACATCCATCGAATGCACCTTCTCCTATACTTGTGACACTATTTGGGATAATTATACTTGTTAAACTACTACATCCATAGAATGTAGCAACTTCGATACCTGTTATATTACTTGGGTATATTATGCTTGTCAAACTACTACATCCAGTGAATGCAGACATTCCTATACTTGTTACACTATTTGGAATTATTATACTTGTTAGATTACTACATCCTGAGAATACTGCACTTTTTATGCTTGTTACATCCATACCACTTATTTTTTCTGGAATGATTAGATTTCTTACATTTCCAGTATAACCAGTTATAGTTACTGTACTACTGCTAGTTGTATATGTAAAATAACTATCTGTTACTTGCCATTTTGCGGTAACTGTAATATCTTTTGAAGGCATAGTGTCTAATGTATATATTGCTTCTCCAATATACCATCCCAAAAAGTCATAACTTTCACGCGTTGGATCACTAGGAGCTGTTACTGCTGTTCCACAACGTAGTGTGATTGAATCCACACTGCTACCACCATTACTATCAAATGTGATAGTTGATTTATTATTTTTTCCACCGCCACTTAATAGTATAGTCAATAGTATACAAATTGCTAGTACTACAAATGAAATAATTATAACTAATGATTTTTTTGATTTCATAAAGAACCTCCTATTTAATAGTTATATTATAATAAAATTTTTACTATTGTCAATGTATTTAATAGTTATGTTCGCATCTAATGAGATATTGTGATTTTGACAATTGCAATATTTGTTATCATGAATATATACTTAAGTATATGTTGTTTTTTTAAGAATAAAAAACTCATCTATTTCTAGATGAGTTTCGAGTGTCTAATGGGGCGGCTGATTTTCATCTTGCGAACTGCTGTCATCATTTTTAATCTTTTCTTTTGAGTTATATAATCTTTCAATTTTTGACTACTGACTGATGTTTTAGACCTCTAGATTATATATTGACTTACTCAAGACGATACATAATCGCAAGGTATTAAACAACATGAAATTAAAAAGTAACCACAACTAATGATTACCTTATTTCACTTCTATTAATTTTTATTACTTTATTAAGTCTTTGATTGCATTTAGTTAGGAACTTAGAAAAATCTAACGATATGACAATCTCTTCTTTAGCAACTACAATTGTATCTACAAAATCAACAAGTATATTTGTAAATGTTAGAATGGAAATGTAGGAAACTAGCGGTAGAAAATGCTGGTTTCAACATTTCCATTTTTTCATGTTAAAATACACCCAAAAAGAGGTTAAAAGACATGAGAAAAGACATATACGAAAGGATACAAAAATTG
>JAVBSN010000115.1:0-11531 GCA_031547045.1 Lachnospiraceae bacterium | reverse complement strand
TCCTTTTGTCTAAATGTTTTTCTTTGACCATCTTCCATTGTAATGGTTACTTTTTCTTCTTTTATAAGCTTTATTTCATAGTTATGAAGGAAGCATCGTCCCATACTTCCTTTACTATTGTCCTTTGAATTATAGTATCGATGAAATGATAATGGTATCTCTCCATCTATTTTCATATCCTTATGATGATATATAAAGTTTCCTGTAGATAGGTTAACTGGATCATAACTATACTGTACGGCGTTAACATATGCTCCAAACATGTCATTTTCTATATCATAAAGTAAACTTGCTAGATTCTTTTCTGTTTCCTCCCATCCAGACTTTAATACTTTTAAATGCCTTCTAAACTTTTCAACACTTAAGTCTATATCTCCTGTTGTTAACAGTCCTTTTAGATCATCTATTCTTCCTCTAATTGAATCCAATGCTACTTGTAAACTATTCATGTTTATAGAGAGACTATTGTCATACAACGGTATGTCATTAATAAGTTTAGTAAGTATATCATCTAATAGATCTATAGTATGTTGATAAATATCTCCTAGAAAAAAATTTAATATGCCATTATGTTGAAACGAATCAATTAAAAAATTTTTATCAATTTCCTCTTTTAGTGATTCTACCTTATATTCCTCTTCTATTTCATTATATACAGATAAAATCTTACCAATACTAGTCTTTATCTTTCCACTTATATCTATAGCTTCTTCTATAATTGCCTTTCCTTGTGTAAGCAACTCATTCATGTGATTTACATCAAATGCTCTATCTCTATCTAATGTAATATCATTATATCTTCCCATTTCTTTCCCCTCCATGTATTAATACTATTACTAAATCTTTGATGAATCATAAATTGTATCTACGTATACAAAAGCATCCTTAGCTGATATTATATATTCTGTCATTGAAATCAGTAATTCTCCCACTGAATTAATAATTGCCATCTCATTAGATATTTCTTCCTTAAATGATTCTATTAAATCCCCTGATGAATGTTCAATTGAACTAATAATTGTATCTCCCGATGTTTTACTAGCATCTATAATTCCAGTTCTAATGTTGCTGGCAATACTTGACATTATGTCGTCAGTCATGGCACCATTAAAATTAATATTTATATCATTCATATATATACCCCCTAATTATAAGTTGTATCAGTAGTTACTGTACTTGCTACCATATTAGTTAATCCTGCTTCACTGTCTATAAACGCTTGTTCTAATAATGTTACTACTTCACTTGACAATAAATCTAACATATCTATAATCTTTTGTGATGTATTCTCAACTGAAAAAACATTCTTATTCTCTAGTGTAATCTTTATTGCATTAATAGCATCATTTATATTCTCCAACTGAGTTGTATGCATACTAGATAATTCTGTTGTTATAGTTTGATATTCTTCTAATCTTAAATTTATATTTTCTGCCATTTCCCTTACCTCCTAAAGAGCATTTAATTGATTATTCAGTGATGTAATTTTAGTTCCAATATTTAAAACCTGTTGTTCTAATCTTTGAATTTGTGCATCAACACTATTCCTCAATCTAGTAGTATTACTATAGGTCTGATCCATACATGAAATACAACCTTCTATTTTTTCTTTTATTTTATCTGCGCATACTCCTTCAAATATATTAATAATTACTACCTCTGAAAGAATATTGTTCCCATTATAAAGAGATTTCTGAGTTTCCCAATTTCCTAAATATGTATTTAAATTGGTATACTCCGTTGTAAGGCTTATTATTTGTGTATTTACTTTCTCCAGCTTTATATTTGAAGCAGAAATTGATGCTCTAATAGAAGCTTTTTTTCTTCCTCTTTCTTCAGCTGTCATAGTACTTTGACTTGTACTTGTTGAATTATTTGTTCTTTTACTTGCCATTGCCAATTCCCCTTTACTATTTAAGTTTTATAATTCTAGAATATCTCCTGAATAGATATTTGCTTCATTGTATGTTAAAAGTATATTAACTTGATTATTCGTTCTTAATGATTTTACATACTTTACTGAATCTATTATATCCCTGTCGAAAAGTTCTTTTTCAGCCAATATGTCGATTGTCTCTGATATTTTTTGTTCTGTAGATACTATTAAATCTATATCTCTTTGCCCCTTAACTCTCCAAGTTAATCTCAGTTTCATATTCTTCTCTCCTCTTTTTTCTTTTGGCATTAAACTTAATTAATAATCTTATAAATATTAAAACTACTAAAACCTCTGCCATAACAAAACATAAGAAATAATTATTTGCATCCCTATTATAATTTTTTACTTTTGATAATTCAATTTCTTTAGAGAATATATAATCTACTAGGTTTTCTTCTTTATCCTCTACTTTCATCTGACCTGAAAAAATATAATTAACTAGATTTTGTTGTTCTAATATATCTTCTTGCTCTATTTCATAATATAAATTTGTTCTTTCAAAAGAAAATAATTCTGGTGCACCATACATATCTAAGAGTGATGTATAAGTTGTATTTTCTCTATTTTTCCATGATTCCCCATCGAGTGTCATACTACTTGATGATTCTGGAACAGTCTCTGTATCTGTACTTTTGTATATTAAAATAGTTTTCACCTTCTACCTCTCCTCTTTTAATACTTTTTACAAATAGTAAAACGAGCAAGGAAATAGCTAAGCTATCCCATGCCCATTTTACAGTTTTATTAACCTACAGTAACTTTTGAACTTGAGTAACTTTGGTCAACTGCTTGCATATCTGAAATGTAACCAGAAGTAGATGCTATTAGTTCCCTAACAACTTCTAATGTCTTTGTAAAATTATCAGACAATGCAGTATAATCATCACGATAAGTTTCTGTTGATGCAGATGTCCATCCATCACATAATGTTGTCACACTTGTTGTCATTGAAGCTGTAGTTTGTTCAAACTCATTAGCAAATTGTGTCAACTTATCAATTTCAGCTTGCATGTCATCATAACTCATTTTTAAGCTATCTGATGCTCCCATTTTATTTCCCCCTTCTCTTTTATATTTAATAATAGTCTCTCGACTAAATTATTACATTAAAGTATGTTACTACTTTCTCCCCTATTATCCTTATATTTCTTTCTAGCACTTATAAGGATTTCTCCTACACAAACAGCAATTCCAATTCCGAAAACAATTAATAAAATTCCTTTTAAAGATATTTTATTATCTGACGATGTAGTATTTATATCTATAACCTTATCACCTGTATTTATTGACTTAATAGGGTTTATAATATAATCATATACCTCTGAATTCCCTTGACTATTAACTCTTGTATATTTCAAAGAATCTGTAAATCCTGCTAGCATATTTGAATTCTGACCATTCATATTTTCTCTAGATGTTTTCAAATCGCCTATACATCCTTCAATGTTTAATATAGATTGATTATTTGCTTCTGATAAAGAATTTTTCAATTTCATTGAATTATCAAATGTTGTAGAATATACATTTGAAGAATACAATATATGTTCTGAATTATTATTTTCTACAGCTGCCAACATGGTTTCTGAATTTGTTTTTATATCAGATAAATATCTATTCAAATTTGCTTGTTCTACATATCGTAGTGGATTATATTCAGTTAATCTTGCTTCATATGTATCCATACTTTGATTAAGTGCATCTTTCCCACTTATCAATCTTCCTCGTTGTGTTATATTTTCATTTAATAAGGCTTCATGAAAATCTTTTTGTATTACATTATTAATCAATTGCTTATCATCTTCTAATGCAAACAATTCTGTAAATGAATTTGACATAGTTTTAGCGACTGACTCGTTTGCATTTTCAGAAATCTCTAGTGTAATAGTCGGTTTTTCTTTTCCACCAGACTCTTCATTATTTGAATCTGTATATGAAGGAATTGCCATATCGAATGAATCCCAATTAATTTTAATTTCATCTATTTCATCATCAGATATAGTCACACTTTCCATATCTTCTAAATATATAGAAGCATTTTCCTCTAATTTTTTATTAATATAATCACCATGCATTTTTTTAATATCATTAATAGAAAATTTAACTTCATCTTCATTTATAGTCTGTTCCAATTCTTCTTCCAATTCTTCTTCAGGTTCTTCTTCAGACCCTCCAGCTATAATTTCTTTTTTAATTATATCAAATGCATCTGTAACTCCTTGCTTATATGCTGCTTTGATAACATCATTGATTTGATTATCTACACTAACCTGATATTTTCCCAATATTGTAGGTTTAATATTATCTATATCATCATCTACATATTTTTTTAATTCGTCAACAAAATCTTTCCATTCTCTTTCTTGATTATTTAATTCATGACTTTTATTATTACTCACATTTTTTAGAATGTTATCTAACTGCAGACTAGCTGAATCATTATCAGCTTTTCTTTGATTACTCACAACAGCAAAAATCTGCGCCGACATTGTATCGCTTTTATCTGATACATCTTGATTGTATAACTTAATTACATTTCCAAGATTTTCTTTTCCATCTTCTAACAAATTTCTTTGATTTGTATCTATATCATTAACAACAGTATCATATAGACTGAAAAAATTATTGGATGCCTCATTTACTTCACTACTTCTACTTTGTATATCTGAATATTCGTTTTTACCCTTTTGTATAGCATCTGAATGTGCTGTTATTAACGATTCCATTGATGCATTATTTTGATTTATATATGCTGTTAAATCTACAGTTGCTATATTAAAATCAACTGTTACTTCTTCAACAGCCTCTGCTACCACTACTAATTGTGATGCATCTATGCTTTCAATCCTATTTAATTCTGTATTATCATTTTTTAAAATAGTTGTTGAATTATCCTGTATATCATGAAACTCTGTTAGTATTGCATCAATATACATATATGCAATGTTGGAATTTATTATATTTATAAAATTATTTATATTATTTATAGTTTCCACTTCTGATTCTTTATTTAAATTAGAATTAATCTTATACTCTAATGTTACCTTTTTAGGATTATTTTCAATAGATGTTACTGATTCGGAAAATTGTTCTGGCACTATTATATATGCTGCATATAATCCATTTGTAATACCCTGTCTAGCATCATTTAATCCAGTCATTACAAATTCTTCATTTGGTAAATTAATAAGTTGACTGGCATAATTAACCTGAGTTTCTTCCTGTATTACACCATCATCCATATTTACAACTGCTATTTTTAAAATACTTTCCCTTTGATTTTCTAATGCTTCTTGTTGCCTTCTCTCTACTTGAAGTCCTATTATATAGCCCAAACATATAAATACAAATACACCAATTGCATATACTGCTTTTTTCACTAATCCCCCACCTCAATTTTCACAATATAATTTACAAAACAACACTCTTTTAATAATCTTCTTAATATTTATTATTACAATACCTATCATATCGTATTTAATTTATAATTTTATACATTATATCGAAATTTGTCAATATTTAATTTGTCGAATGTAATGTTGTTTTAATATTACATTCCTTTATTTCTGTTTTAATTAATATTTTATCTATTTAATACAAAAATGGCACCTGCCAATTATGAACCAACAGATGCCTCCATAAACTTATTTAACTATTTATTTTGTTCTTTATAAAATTTCCTTCAATATTTCATTTACCATTTGTGGATTAGCTTTACCCTTCATAGCCTTCATTGTTTGACCCACTAAGAATCCTATAGCTTTTTCTTTACCATTTCTATAATCCTCTACTGAAGCTGGATTATTGGCAATTACCTCTTCTACAACTGTTCTTAATGCTCCCTCATCACTTACTGTTCCTAATCCTTGTTCTTCAACATATTTTTCTGGATCTATATTATCAGTAAACATTAATTCAAATACTTCTTTTGCAACATTTGAGTTAATTGTACTTGCATCTGTAAGTTTTATAAGCTTTGCTAAGTTAGCTGATGAAAATCTTATATCCTCTGATTCCATTTCCTTCTCTTTTAGAAGTCTCATTGTTTCAACCATTAACCAGTTAGATACCTTCTTAGGATTAGCTCCTTCGCTAATTGTATCTTCAAATATATCAGCCATATGTTTTGAACTTGTTATAATATCAATATCATATTCTGGTATATCATAATCTATCTTATATCTAGCTCTTTTCTCATCTCTAAGCTCTGGTTGTTCTTTTCTAATGTCTTCTATCCACTCATCACTAATAATAATCGGAACCAAATCTGGATCTGGGAAATATCTATAATCCTGCGCATCTTCTTTTGAACGCATAGGGTATGAATATTCTTTGTTATCATCCCATCTTCTAGTTTCTTGAGTTACTGATTTACCCTCTTCTAATAATTCAATCTGTCTCTTCTTCTCTGACTCAATAGCTCTCGCAATGGCTTTAAATGAGTTAAGATTCTTCATCTCTGTTCTTGTTCCATATTCTGAAGCCCCTACCTCTCTTATGGATAAGTTAACATCTGCTCTCATAGAACCTTCGTTAAGTTTACAATCTGATGCACCTAAATACTGTATAATAAGTCTTAGTTTTTCTAAGTAGGCTATTACTTCATCAGCAGAACGCATATCTGGTTCTGATACAATTTCAATTAGTGGTACGCCTGAACGGTTGTAATCAACTAGTGAAGAATCTGTCCAAGGATCATGTACTAACTTTCCTGCATCTTCTTCCATATGAATCTCATGAATTCCAATTGATTTTTTCTCACCATTTACTTCTATATCTACATAACCATCTCTACATATCGGATAATATAGTTGAGATATTTGATAGTTTTGTGGATTATCAGGATAAAAATAATTCTTTCTATCAAACTTACAGTTCTTAGTTATATTACAATTAGTTGCAAGTCCAACTGCCATAGCTTTTTCTACTACTGCTTTGTTAAGAACAGGCAAACTACCTGGCATACCTGTACATACTGGACATGTATGAGTATTAGGAGATCCACCAAATGTTGTAGTACATCCGCAAAATATCTTAGTTGCTGTTGATAACTCAACATGGACTTCTAGTCCAATAACTGTTTCGTATGTTTTACTCATATTATAGCCCCCTCTCAGTAAGTTCAGTTGGTCTTACATATTCTCTAGTCTGTTCAAATGTATATGCCGCTCTAATTATTGTTTTCTCATCAAATTCCTTGCCTAATAATTGTAATCCTACTGGAAGTCCTTTGCTATCAATTCCACAAGGAAGAGATATAGCTGGTATACCTACAATATTTACTGCTACTGTATATATATCACCAAGATACATCTTAATTGGGTCTGATAGATTTTCTCCTAATTTAAGAGCTGTTGTTGGTGCAACTGGCCCAAGTATTACGTCATACTTATCAAATGCATTATCAAATGCTTGCTTAATAAGTGCCTTTGCTTTAAGTGCTTTTACATAATAAGCATCATAATATCCTGAACTAAGTACAAATGAACCTAGCATTATTCTTCTCTTTACTTCTGCTCCAAATCCTTCTGAACGAGTTTTCTTATACATATTGTGAAGACCTTCATATTCTGGAGTTCTATATCCATATTTAACACCTTCAAATCTTTCAAGGTTAGAACTTGCTTCTGCTGATGCAATAATATAATAAGCAGGGATTGCATATTCAACAAGACTTAGATCAAATTCTTCAACTATAGCACCTTTTTCTTCTAACTTCTTAGCTGCCGTAAGTATTGCTTTTTTTACATCCTCTTCTATACCTTCACCTAAATAATCTCTAGGAACACCTATTTTCATTCCTTTAACATCATCTATTAAAGCACTTGTAAAATCTACATCATCACGATTAACAGAGGTTGAATCTTTGGTATCATATGCTGATATTGTTTCTAATATAGTTGCACAATCTGTTACATCTTTAGCCAAAGGGCCTATTTGGTCTAGAGATGAGCCATATGCAACAAGTCCATATCTAGATACTCTTCCATAAGTAGGCTTAATTCCTGTAACACCACAAAACGATGCTGGTTGTCTAATTGATCCACCTGTATCTGAACCTAGAGCATAAGGAATCTCTTCTGCTGCTACTGCCGCCGCCGAGCCTCCTGACGAGCCTCCTGGTACATGCTTAACATTCCATGGATTCTTAGTTTCCCCAAAGTAAGATGTTTCAGTTGTACTACCCATTGCAAATTCATCCATATTGGTTTTTCCTATTATTACTGCTCCTGCTTCTTCTAGTTTAGTTATTACTGTCGCTGAATAAGTCGGAACAAAATTATCAAGTATATGTGAACTACAAGTAGTTAATATATCTTTTGTACAAATATTATCCTTTATTGCTACTGGTACACCTGCTAGTGGGCCTGTTAATTCTCCCTTATCTATAAGTTGTTGAACTTCTGTGGCACGCTTAATAGCATTTTCTCTACTTACTGTTACAAAACAGTTATAATCCTTATCTATTTTCTCTATTCTATCTAAATACTTGGTTACTGCATCTAACACACTTACTTCACCAGACTTTATTTTCTTACCAAGTTCTACTGCTGTTAGTTTTAATATTTCCATATGCTCTCTTCCTTTCACTATTATCATCTAATTAAATGTTTTTGGAACTTTATAACATCCATCTTTTTGTTCCGGCGCATTTGAAAGCATATCTTCTCTTATATCTCCATTTGTAACTACATCTTCTCTAAATACATTGTTTACTGAAAATCCATGACTCATTGCCTCTACATTTTCTGTGTTCAACTCATTTAACTTTCCTATATAATCTAACATACTAGTCATATCTTTCTTTGCTTGTTCTTTCTCTTCATCAGATAATTCAAGCTTTGCCAATATTCCTACATAGTCAATAATCTCATCTGTAATTTGCATATCTATACCATTCCTTTCAATAATCTATGGTTCTAATCTAGATAAATCTCTAGGGAACATTGTTGTTTCGCGGACATTTACTTCTCCTAATAGCTTCATTGTAAGTCTTTCAAGTCCTATTCCTAATCCTCCATGAGGTGGCATGCCATGTTTGTGTGCATTTAAGTAGTTAGTAAATTCTTCTGGCTCCATGCCTCTAGCTTTCATCTTTTCTACTTGCATATTATAGTCATGAATTCTTTGTCCACCTGTTGTTATCTCCATACCTTTAAATAATAAATCAAAACTTAATGTAAAGATAGTGTTTTCTTGGTCATCCATTGCATAAAATGGTCTTTTCTTAGATGGGTAATGAGTAACAAATACAAAATCACTATCATACTCTTCTTTAAAATATTCACCTATTAATACTTCTTCCTCTGGTTCTAGATCATATGGATTCTTAATTTGTCTGTTATATTTATTAGCTACAAGCTCTTTTGCTTCATCAAATCTTACTCTAGGAACACTAGATACATTAGGTAGTTCAATATTAAGTATCTTTAATTCTTTTGCATATTCTTTTTGTAGAAGTGCCATTACATACTGCAACATACCAGCTTCCATATCCATAATCTCTTCAAAACTATCAATAAATCCCATCTCAAAATCCATTGATGTATACTCATTAAGATGTCTTGTTGTATTATGCTTCTCTGCTCTAAATACTGGTGCTACCTCAAATACTCTTTCATATACTGGCACTAACATTTGTTTATAAAATTGAGGTGACTGTGCAAGAAAGGCTTTTTTGCCAAAGTATTCAAGTTTAAATACATTTGCTCCACCTTCTGCATTACCAGATACAATCTTTGGTGTTCTTATTTCTGTAAATCCTTCTTCATGTAGGAAATCTCTAAAACCTCTTACAATTCCTTCTTGGATTCTAAATACTGCTCTTTCTCTAATATTTCTTAAAGATACTGGTCTTAAAGCTAATTTTGTTTCTAGAGATGTCTTCATCTTCCACTTTCCAATTGGTAGTGGCATCTTATCTGCTGGTTGACTTAGAATCTTAACCGATTTAATCCTTACTTCAAATCCATTAGGAGCTCTATCTTCTACTGTAGCTTCTCCAATTATCTCTACACTAGTTCCCTCATGTATCTCTTTAATATCAATATCTAAAGTTCCTTTTTCAAAAACCGTCTGTATTACACCTTCTCTTTTTCTAAGTACAATAAATACAACATCACTCATATCTCTTATAGTATGAACTATTCCTGTTATCTTAATGTCCACATTGTACATCTTACCTTCTACAATTTCACTTATCTGTACATCTTGTTTCTTACTTACGCCTGTTACGAATTCCATAATAATCTGCTCCTTTCAAAATAGATAAAACAATACAAAAAGTCCCGAAATAGAATCTAATCTATTTCGGGACGGATAATCTAATTAATCCGCGGTACCACCCGCATTGACGCTTAATAAAATTAAGTATCCTCTCAACCACTTAACGCGTGTTCACGTACTAACCTACTACTACTTCAATTAGTCAGCTCCAGAGTGTTCCTACTTGGTATGGTGTCATTCGAGTGCTCTCAGTCGGTGGCTCCTCTTCTCTGTATAGTCCTTATATGGTAAGTCTCTTTCTTTGCTTTTATTGATATTATGTTATCATATGTATTTATTATATGCAATATTTTAGAAAAACACCTAAAAATATTAATTAAGCTCTTTACATTTTAAATAAAATTAATCCCCACCCTGTTTTTCCTAAGGTGAGGACTTTACAAAACTTAATTGAATTAGTTTTCGAATATTACCACTTATTCAATTTCACTATTTTTTCTTTCTCCAGTGATAGAATATTCTACCCACTCTGCTATATTAGTTGCATGATCACCAATTCTCTCGAAATACTTAGATATCATTAATAAATCTATAGCATATTCTGCATCAGTTTTACCACCATTATTTATAGCATTTTGTCCGATATATTCAATTAATTCTGCTCTTACTTCAAGAAATAATTTATCAACTATATCATCATATTCTATTACACGTTTTGCAAGTACCAAATCATTTTTTACAAATGCATTAACGCTTTCTACAACCATAGCAATTGTAGCCTTTGCCATTTCTTGAATCTTTGCAACTTTCTTTTGATCTTCTGCATTTGCTACATTAATTATTTCTGCTATATCTGCTGCCTGATCACCTATACGTTCCATATCTGTAATCATTTTAAGTGCTGCTGATATTTGTCTTAAGTCACTTGCTACAGGTTGTTGAATAAGTAATAGCTTAAGACATCTTCTTTCAATGTCTTTTTCCTTTTGATCAATCTTCTCATCGTCTTTTATTACTTCTTTAGCAAGTTCTTTATTTCCACTAATAAGGGCGTCTGTAACTTTTGTTATAACTTTCTCACATAACATTCCCATCTCTACTAATTCTTCATGGAGCATTCTAAGCTCCTCTATAAATTTTTCTCTCATTTTTAACCGAACCTTCCTGTAATATAGTCTTCTGTACGCTTATCCTGAGGTGTTGCAAATATTGTCTCTGTCTTATCGTATTCTACTATTTCACCTAGTAAGAAGAAGGCTGTATTATCTGATATTCTTGCTGCCTGTTGCATATTATGAGTTACGATAACAATTGTATAATCTTTCTTAAGTTCTAATACTAAGTCTTCGATTTTAGTTGTTGATATAGG
>JAVBSN010000038.1:0-9384 GCA_031547045.1 Lachnospiraceae bacterium | reverse complement strand
TAAGCCAATGCTTGATTTATCAACAAAGTCAAGAAAGATGTTTGGAAGTCAAATTGGTAAGAGAGTACCAGTGTATATATCTACATTAGTTGTATGGTTTACAACAGGTTTATGGCATGGTGCTAGTTGGAACTTTATTATGTGGGGTGTAATGAATGGTGTTGTAATTATTGCATCTCAGGAACTTAAACCTTTTTATAAATGGTTTCACAGTAAGTTTAATGTGGAAGGTAAGACTCTATGGAAGATATTCTGTATAGGAAGAACATTCTGGCTAATGTGCTTCTTAAGAGCCTTTGATTGCTATAGGGATGTAAATACTGCATATAAAATGATGTGGTCAGCAGTATCAACATTTAATTATAAGATTTTATTTGATGGTTCACTTTTAGACTTAGGATTAGGAATATATGATTATATTGTAGTTGCTATTGGTGTAATTATATTAATTGTAGTAAGTTTAATTCAAAGAAGCGGAAGTGTAAGAGAGAAATTAAGTAAGAAACCAACAGTAGTTAGATATTGTATATATTATATTTTGATACTATGCATAATTATATTTGGTGCATATGGCATTGGATATGATGCTAGTCAATTTATATATAACCAATTTTAAGAAGGAGATAAAATATTATGAAGAAAAAGATAATTATTAATATTTTTTCAGTTGTTCTTTTTATTGGAATACTATTTTTAATACAGAAAATTATGATGCCTAAATATGTTGATGGAATATTGGAAGGTAGATTAATTAGTGAATATTATGATGAAACAACACCTTCAGATGTTATATTTATAGGTGACTGTGAATTATATGAAAATATTTCTCCTATAACACTATGGGAAGAATATGGTATTACAAGTTATGTAAGAGGAAGTGCCCAACAACTTATTTGGCAATCTTATTACTTAATGGAAGAAACCGTAGAACGTGAAAAACCAGATATTATTGTATTTAATATATTATCAATGCAGTATGGCGCTCCACAAAATGAAGCTTATAATAGAATGACTTTAGATGGAATGAAGTGGTCATCTTCAAAGGTTGATTCTATAAAAGCATCAATGACTGATGATGAAGAATTTGCATCATATGTATTTCCGTTACTTCGTTATCATTCAAGATGGAATGAGATAGGATTTAAGGATTTTAAGTATGCATTTACAGATAAGAAAATATCACATAATGGTTATTTGATGAGAGTTGATGTAAAACCAGTAACAACGATACCTGATGGTAAGGTGTTAAGTAACTATGAGTTTACTGATACTTGTTATGAATATTTAGATAAGATGACTAAGCTATGTAAAGATAATGATATTGAATTAGTATTAGTTAAAGCACCAAGTATATATCCTCATTGGTATGATGAATGGGAAGTTCAGATGGAGGAATATGCCAAAGAAAATGATTTGTTATATATTAATTTTTTAGAGTTAACTGATGAAGTAGGTATTGATTTTAATGTAGATACTTATGATGCTGGATTACATCTTAATCTTTCTGGAGCAGAAAAGTTATCAATATATCTTGGAAATATACTAAAAGAGGAGTATAATCTTACTGACCATAGAAATGATGAAGAGTTAATCAAAGTATGGACTGATAAGGTGGATTTCTATAATGCTATGAAAGCAGATCAATATGCAGAACTTGAAGAGTACGGATATTTAAAAAGCTATGGTGGAGTAAAGAGAGACTAAAATATAAATTATTAAGATTAATTATGAGGTGAACAATATGAAGAATATTAAGAAAATGATTTTATCAATTTTATGTGTAGTAATGATGTTATCTATGGTAGCATGTACAAATAATAATGATAGTAATAGTAATGAAACAAATACTACTAATGCAAATAAAGAAGATTCTTCTTTGGAAGTAGTAGAACCTAAGGGATATTTATTTAATTATAAGGAAATGGATATTGAGGTAAATGTACTAGCAACTGATGTAATTGATAATTTAGGTGAACCAAAATCATACTTTGAATCAGCAAGTTGCGCATTTCAAGGATTAGATAAAATATATTCATATAGTGGATTTAACATAAACACATATGAAGTTGACGGTGTTGATCATATACTTAGTATTGATCTTCTTGATGATAGTGTAAGTACCAAAGAAGGAATTGAAATTGGTTCTTCAAAGGATAAAGTTATAAGTGCATATGGTGAATGTTCTAATGGAGCAGACAACTCATATGAATATATTAAAGACGGAATGAAGTTACATATTATATTTGAAAATGATATTGTAACAGCTATAGAATACTTATATATTACAGACTAATATAATATTTATATAACATTATTTTGATTGGGGACTATATGACAGAATTTATAATTTCAGTATCAGCATCAATAATTGCAGCTATTGTATTAATGATATTACACGAATTTCCAAAAACATTAATTTACTATTTTAAGAATAAAAGTACTCATAAGGGATTAAAACATATATTTAAGTTACATCATTATATTGATCCAGTAGGGTTGTTGTTTTTTGTTACATTAAAGGTTGGATTCTCTAAACCATATATGTGTAGTAACAAAGATAAGAAAACTAATATAATATTAGGAATAACAGGATTTTTAGTATTAATTATTGTTTGTATAAGCTCAAGTGTAGGTTTAATGGCATTGTATTTAAGAGGATACTTAGATGGTTCCATGAATCTTTATTTTGATGAATTTATTGTTTATTTTCTTCTAGATTTAATAATATTTTCAGGAAATATGTTTATAGTTAACCTATTCCCAATATCAACTTTTGATATTGCTCAAATCATAGCAGGAATTAAACCAAAGGTATATTATTCCTTAGTTCAACATGATACAGTTGTTAAAGGAATTCTTATTATAGCTATAATATTCGGATTAATTGAACTAGTAGGACAATTGATTTTAAGTATACTAGGTATATATTAATTAGGATAAGGAGAAATTATGGGTATTGATGTTAAATTACAGGTGTTTGAAGGTCCACTAGACTTATTGTTACATCTAATTGAAAAGAATAAAGTTAATATATATGATATTCCAATAGTTTCTATTACAGAACAATATTTAGAGTATATTGAAACTATGGAGAGAAGCGACTTAGATGTTATGAGTGAATTCTTAGTAATGGCGGCTACCCTTATAAATATTAAATCTAAAATGCTTTTACCTAAAGATGAGGAAGAGGAAGAAGAGGAAAACGATCCGAGAGAAGAATTAGTAAGACGCTTATTGGAATACAAGATGTATAAATATGCTGCATATGAGTTAAAGGATATGCAACTAGATGCATCAAAGGCTTTATATAAAAAATCTACTATTCCAGAAGAGATTGAAGAATATGTAGAAGAGATAGACCCAGCTACATTAGTTGATGGAATGACTCTTAGCAAATTAAATGAAATATTCAAATCAATAATGCTAAAGCAAGTAGATAAGGTAGATCCAATTAGAAGTAAATTTGGAACAATTGAAAAAGAAGAGGTAAATATCGAAGATAAAATGGCTGATATAAGAGCGGAGGTAAAAGGATTAAGAGGAATTCGCTTTAGAACATTATTGGAAATGCAAGCTAGTAAAATTAATGTAATTGTTACATTTCTAGCTGTTTTAGAATTAATGACGGTGGGAGCTATTACAATTAGGCAAAATGAACTATTTGATGATATAATAATTGACTCTTTAGATTCTGTAAAATAGAGGTGGATAAATGGATATTAATAAAATGGAAGCTACAATCGAGGCGATACTATTTGCTATTGGTGAAGCTGTACCTGTTTCGGAAATTGCTGTAGCAATAGAGCAAGATACAGATACAACATCAAAGATTATACATAATATGATGGACAAGTATGATGGTGAAGACAGAGGAGTAAGAATTATAGAACTGGAAACATCTTTTCAGATGTGTTCAAAGGCTGAGTATTATGATGCTTTATCAAAAATAGTAAATACACCAAAGAAACATGTACTTACTGATGTATTACTTGAAACATTATCGATTATTGCTTATAAACAACCAGTAACAAGACAAGAGATAGAAACAATAAGAGGAGTATCGTGTGTACATTCAGTTAATAGACTTGTAGAATATCATTTAATTGAAGAAGTAGGTAGATTAGATGCAGTAGGTAGACCAATACTATTTGGAACTACAGATGATTTTTTAAGAAGTTTTGGTGTTCAGTCTACAGATGATTTACCAACAATTACTCCAGATAAAATAGAAGATTTCAAACAAGAAGCATTAGAAGAGGCTCAATTAACACTAGATGTATAAATAATATATTAAAATATATTTTACCATAATTTAATAATTAATTATGAATAAACGTGCTATACTATTGTTATGTTATACTAAGACAAGATAATAGTAATTACATTAGGAGATGATTTTATGAGATATGGAATGTATATGGATCCTACATATATATTAGTAATAATAGGATTAGTTATAAGCTTAATAGCTCAAGCAGGTGTTAAATCAACATTTAATAAGTATAATAAAGTTGGTTCTGCAAGAAGAATTACAGGAGCACAGGTGGCAGAAATTATGCTTAGACAAGCTGGTATATATGATGTTTCAATTAGACATGTATCAGGTAATTTAACAGATAATTTTAATCCTAAAACCAAGATAGTTAGTTTATCAGATTCAGTATATAATAATACTTCAATAGCAGCAATTGGTGTTGCAGCTCATGAATGTGGACATGCAATTCAACACCAAGAAGGATATGTTCCAATCAAGATAAGAGGAGCAATATTACCAGTTGTTAATTTTGGTTCTATGGCATCGTGGCCAATTATACTTATTGGTGTGTTTATGGGATATAATCAAATTTTAATAGATTTAGGAATAATAATGTTTTCATTAGTAGTATTGTTCCAATTAGTAACATTACCAGTAGAATTTAATGCATCAAGAAGGGCATTAGCAACTATTGATAATCAGGGAATATTATCTAATGAAGAAAATAAAGGTGCTAAGAAAGTATTAAAAGCAGCAGCCATGACATATGTTGCCGCAGCCGCAGCCACTGCTTTACAGTTATTAAGATTGGTTCTTCTATTTGGTAGAAGAAGAGATTAACTTATTTTTGCAAGATCAACTTGCTGAATGGTATTAGCAATACCATTTTCTTGTAAATAGATACCTGTTCGTTTAATTTGAGCAAGAGTATCATTTGTATTAATATTATTTAGATTATGCTGTGTAGGAGCGCTATGTAAATAGATTGCTCCTATATTTGCGTCTTTTAAGTCTAGCAACTTATCATTTCCAAAATCATCTTTAATCCATATCTTAAGTTTGCTATAGACACTATCATTTTCGTCAATCCAACCATTGCCGTCATCATCATATTCAGCCAATTCAGCAAAACCATTGCCAGATTTAGTTCCAAATAACTCACTACCATCATCAATAGTTCCATTATCATTTTTGTCTAAAGCTAAGAAACCACTACCTTTAGATAGCATATGAATTGTATCTATTGTGCCATCACCGTCAATATCAAAATTCCAAGTAACGTCACTTATTCTAGTAGGAGCACTATCTAGATTAATTACTAATGGATCTGTTAGAATTGCAGTAGTTTCTTCTGTAATAGACGTATAATTCTCCATAAATTCTCTGCTCATATTCATGTCAACATTAAAATTAATTGTTCTACCATCAGAAGTTTTTACAGTTCCTGTAGAAGAAAAGGTGGTAGTTTCTGATTCATAATAGCTATATGAGACAAATGTTTTTCTGCTCCATGTAGTTGGAGTGGAAGATGAAGTTAGATTAAGAATAGAGTCAGAACTATTACTTATTGAAGCATTAAAATTACTATTTGAATTATAATTTTTAGTTAAATTCTTAATTAACTGCTCTCTGACTTGTTCCATAAACTTCATTAAAGATTCAAATAAGCGTTCTCTAAAGTTTGTAATACTGTCATTATTGAGTTGACCTGTAGAGGAAGTCTGTCCTAATGAGTTGTAAAACTGAGAACCAAATTCTGTTCCGTTTGAATTGGCTAGCAATCCATTTGAATTATTTGTTACACTTAACGATACGCGTCCCTCATAATTAGACGAGGAAGCATAAGTTCTAGACGAACTTAATTGTATAGTGCTTGAATCAATTTTCATATATATATCCTCCTTAAATTTGATTACCAGTCTAACCAAGGAATACAATTGATTAAGCACAACCAATCTAACCAAAAAGTATATCGGACATATGATAGATTTATTTTATAAAAAGTTAATACATATTTTTTGTTTTTTACTTGATTACGTTATTGATATAACATATAATTATAACGTTATGTTTAATCTTAGATATAATATTTGTAAAACATACTTAAAGATAAGATGGAGATAAAGATGTATACATTAATTAATAGAGATGGTATGGCAAAACGAGGTAGATTAACAACAGTACATGGAGTTATAGAAACCCCAGTATTTATGAATGTTGGAACTATAGCAGCTATTAAAGGAGCTGTTGCCACAACTGATTTACAAGAAATAGGTACACAAGTACAATTATCAAATACTTATCACCTACATGTTAGACCTGGTGATGATGTAGTTAAGAAAATGGGCGGACTTCATAAGTTTATGGTTTGGGATAAGCCTATACTTACAGATTCAGGTGGATTTCAAGTATTTTCTCTTGCTGGACTTAGAAAAATCAAAGAGGAAGGGGTATATTTTAGTTCTCATATTGATGGACGTAAGATATTTATGGGGCCAGAGGAGAGTATGCAGATACAATCTAATCTAGCGTCAACAATAGCAATGGCTTTTGATGAATGTGCACCTTATCCATCTACAAAAGAATATATTGAGAAATCAGTAGCAAGAACTACAAGATGGTTAGAGCGTTGTAAAGTAGAGATGGCAAGACTTAATTCTTTAGAAGATACTATAAATAGATCTCAGATGTTATTTGGTATTAATCAAGGTGGAACCTATGCTGACATTCGTGTTGAACATGCTAAACGAATATCAGAACTTGATTTAGATGGTTATGCAGTAGGTGGTCTAGCAGTAGGTGAATGTCATGAAGATATGTATAATATATTAGATGCAACAGTACCACACCTACCAGTAGATAAACCAACCTATCTTATGGGTGTTGGCACACCAGCTAATATATTAGAGGCAGTCGATAGAGGTGTTGATTTCTTTGATTGTGTATATCCATCAAGAAATGGTAGACATGGACATTTATATACTAATCATGGTAAAATTAATATTCTTAATAAGAAGTATGAATTAGATAGTAGACCAATTGAAGAAGGCTGTAACTGTCCAGCTTGTAAAACTTATAGTAGAGGTTATATAAGACATTTACTAAAGGCAAAAGAAATGTTAGGATATAGACTAAGCGTAATACATAATTTATATTTCTATAATAATCTTATGGTAGAGATTAGACAGGCAATTGAAGAAAATCGCTATAAAGAATATAAAAAAGCTAAATTAGCTGATTTAGAAGGCAATGGAGAAATTTAGGAACACAGTGTTCACTAATATAAAAATTATGGAGGAAATTTATTATGATTAACACATTATTAGCAGCAACAGAAACAGGAACAGCAACAGCGGGCATGGGTATTATTCAAATAGTATTGTGGGTTGTAGTTATGGGTGGTATGTTTTATTTCATGCTTATAAGACCACAGAAGAAACAACAAAAGACATTAGATGATATGCATTCAAAATTAGGAATAGGTGATGCTATTATTACAACAAGTGGTTTCTACGGAACTATACTTGATATTGTAGAAGATACAGTAATAGTAGAGTTTGGAAATAACAAAAACTGTCGTATACCTATGAAGATTGAAGCAATAGCTCAAGTTGAAAAAGCTAGTACAGGTACAGAAGAGTAAATCTAATATCTATTACAAAAGATTCACAAGTTAATTGACTTGTGAATTTTTTGTATAAAGATTTCTTTATATAAAATGGTCTATATATATTTATATCTTCATATAATTTCATAAGTGAATTTAGGATTGAAAATATGAATAAAACAGATAAAAAGTATGTCTTAATTGTTATTATTGCAATTCTAGTACTAGCTATATTGTGTTATAAATTTAAACAAAACAATATGGATGAAACATATAATAATGATATGTATATTAATGGTGATATTCAATATTTAAGTGATGACTATGAAGATTCCAATAATAATATTATTGATGTTGTCAATAACCAAGACTTAAATCTATTTTCAATATCAGCAATATTAATAGATGGAGATAGCGGAAGAGCATTATATGAAAAAAATAGTGAAGAAATAAGAGCAATGGCAAGCACCACAAAAATAATGACGTTAATTGTAGCTTTGGAAAATGGAAATCCAGAAGATTTAGTGACAGTTTCAGAATATGCGGCTCGAATGCCAGATGTTCAATTAAATATTAATACAGGCGAACAATATAAACTTAAAGATTTAATGTATTCTCTTATGTTAGAATCTCATAATGATTCAGCAGTTGCAATTGCTGAGCATATAGGAGGTTCAGTAGAAGGATTTGCACAGATGATGAACCAAAAAGCAATTGATATAGGCTGTTATAATACATATTTTATTACCCCTAATGGACTAGATAAAACACAATTTATTGAAGTTACTGATGAGAATGGAAATGTAAATTCTATTGAACGTAAACATTCGACTACATCCAAAGATTTAGCTAGAATTATGAAGTATTGCTTATATGAATCAGATAAAAGAGAAGAATTTCTTGAGATAACCAGAATGGGAAATTATACATTTTCAAATATTCAAACAAATGCCGACGGCTCAGTTACTAATGGAACAAGAAATTTTTCTTGTAACAATCATAATGCATTTTTATCAATGATGGAGGGAGCTTTATCAGGTAAAACAGGATTTACTTCAGACGCAGGATATTGTTATGTTGGAGCTTTAGAAAAGGATGGTAAAAAATTAATAGTTGCATTACTAGGATGTGGGTGGCCTAATAATAAATCTTATAAATGGAGCGATACTAGAAAACTTATGGAGTATGGTTTAGGAAATTATAATTATGTTAATTTTGATGATATACAAATAGATGAAAGTAAGATAAATCCTTTAAATGTGGTTAATGGGCAGACTGATAGAATAAATGGGAAGGCAGTAGTGAAGATTAAAGTATCAGATAGTGATAATGTGTTAATAGATGAAGATAAAGAAGATGTTATGTCAGTAAATACAAAAGGTATGCTTCTAAGATCTGATGAAAAAATTGATATAGTGTATCATATTCCGAATGAATTAACAGCGCCAATTAAGAAAGGTGATGTAATAGGTGATATTGAATATCAAATAAATGGTTGCACATGGGAAATAAAGAATATAGT
>JAVBSN010000003.1:0-15713 GCA_031547045.1 Lachnospiraceae bacterium | reverse complement strand
TGTTGTTCCAACTGTTATGGCTAACGCAGTATATGAGAATAAATATTTATTAGGTACTTCTTTTGCAAGACCAGTTATCGCTAAGAGATTAGTTGAGATTGCTAAAAAAGAAGGTGCTGTTGCTATTTGCCACGGTGCTACCGGAAAAGGTAATGACCAAGTTCGTTTTGAGTTAACTATTAAAGCATTAGCTCCTGAACTTAAGATTATCGCTGCTTGGAGAGATCCACTATGGACTATGGATTCTCGTGAAGCTGAGATTGATTACTGTAAGCAACATGGTATTGATTTACCATTCTCTGCTGACAACAGCTACTCTCGTGACCGTAACTTATGGCACATTAGCCACGAAGGTCTTGAGTTAGAAGATCCTGCTAACGAGCCAAATTATGACCACTTATTAGTTCTTGGTGTATCACCTGAGAAAGCTCCTGATGAAGGCGAGTATGTTACATTAACATTTGATAAGGGTGTTCCTACTTCAGTTAATGGTAAAGAAATGAAAGTTTCTGATATTATTCGTGAACTTAACAAACTTGGTGGAAAACATGGTGTTGGTATAATTGATATAGTTGAAAACCGTGTTGTTGGTATGAAATCTCGTGGTGTATATGAGACTCCAGGTGGAACAATCCTTATGGAAGCTCACACTCAACTTGAAGAATTAATCTTAGATAGAGATACTTTAGCATATAAGAAATTAGTAGCAACTAAATTTGCTGATTTAGTATACGAAGGAAAATGGTATTGCCCACTTCGTGAAGCATTACAAGCATTTGTAGTATCTACTCAAGAAAAAGTAACTGGTGAAGTTAAGTTCAAGTTATACAAGGGTAACATTATTAAAGCTGGTACAACTTCTCCACATTCACTATACAGTGAGTCTTTAGCAAGTTTTACAACTGGTGAGTTATATGATCACAAAGATGCAGAAGGTTTCATTAACCTATTTGGTTTATCAATGAAAGTTCGTGCAATGCTTGATTCTGATAAATAAGATATAGACTTTAAAGAGCTGATATTCAATCTGAATATCAGCTCTTATTTATTATATTAGCTTTCTCGAAGTTTCTTAATCTCATCATAGTCTAACTTAGTAATTAAATTAATATAGTCATCATCATCACCATGGGCAATCATAGCTAATGCAATATTTATTACTGTTTCTTTTGCATATTCTTTTGCATATTCTTTTGCATATTCTTTTGCATATTCCTCTACAACTTCACACATATTATCATGCCCCTTTCCTTCTTTGAATCCACGAATTCTATTGCATACATACGGATATCTATTATCCGTTGGTATACTAGATTGCTTAAATACCTGCATCAATCCAGCAATATCTGTACCATCATCTACTTCTGTATTCACAAAAATCTCATGATATCCATTATCTATAATATTTTGTGTTTCTTCAATAATACTTCTTATATGATAGATAGTTCTCCCATACCCAAATACATCAAAAGTTGATATATACACAATATATACATCTGGTATCTCTTCAAAAGAACTTCCTTTTTCTGCAACAAATGTATCAATATTTGAAGCATTATAACGCACCCTTTTTATATGGTTATCATTATTGTCTTTTTGTACCTCTATGTTATAATAATTATTATAATCATCTCTACATAAAACATCAACTATTACCGATCGACCATTAATATTTCTAAGATTTTTTTGTGGTTCAGCATAGACTACTTGTAAATCTCTTTTCCGTAATATAATCTGTAATATTTCTTCACAAAACTTTTTATCTTCTACTAGTTTATGAAAAAATATATCATCAATAGGTCTTAGTTTATTAATCGTATCTTTTGTTTCTCTATACATACTTTCCCTCCGTTTATTTAACCGACGAGAAAATAATTATTTTCGTGTATCCCGTCTTTGTATATGGAATATACCATCTTGGATACACTTAGATTTTCATAAATTTTATTATACATTATAACAATGAATGTATATAAAATCAGCGAAACAACAGATTACAAATAAGATATATAATACAACACCTTATATTGCCACAAGAAGGTAATAGAATATAATACATACAATATGTATTACTAATTAGAATTTAAATATTTATTAGTATTCTACACCTAATCACACATTAAGTCAATTAATTATTATTTTTTTTACAATCTTATTCTTTCACCTATTTTAATAACTCTACTTCCTATGCCATGTCCAATATCGTTAGTTTTAATAATAGGTATGCTATCACACTCAGCTAAAAACATCTCTTCCACTGTAGGACTAATATTCTTCTCGTCCATTTCAGTAAAACTTCCTAGCAATATCCCTCTTACATTATTAAATGCCCCTATTTGTTTTAATTGTGCTATATATGTCCTTATTCTAGCTTCATCTCCACTATAACTTTCTAACAACAATATTTTATCTCTGAAATCTGGCATATAACCTGTTCCTGCTAATTTTAGAAGACATCTAATATTGCCCCCAACAACGATTCCTTCTAATGATGTTCCTCTTACATATTCATAAGAAAAATCAAATAAGTCACTTTTATTATTTATAATATATTCAATAAATATTTGTGAAATATCTTCACCTTCTAAAATATTTCTTATTTGATATAGATTAGAGACCTTTCCTACTCGTGAGTACATAGCATTTATAACTGTTGTTAAATCACTATACCCCCAAAACATTGCTTTTGATTTTAATATTGTATTAAAGTTCAAATATATCAAAACTTCATTTGCTATATCGCCACCTGATATATCAAAAATATCTGTAATGTATTCATTAGCAAACATTTGATTAAGTATATCTGCTCTATTTCTAGCACTTGTACTACATATAGTTTTGTTACTGTATATATACGGGCTAATAACTACCTCTATATTATTTTCTTTTAATATAGAAACTAGACCGTCTATATATTTTTCATGCTTTTTTGATAGCCCATTAGAACAAGCTACTAATCCAACATATCTTTTCATTTTACTTATCCTTTGATTTTCTATTTCGTAGATATTCTCTTAATTCTTCTATACTTCCTTCAAACTTATTAGATGTTGCCTGTGGGAAGGATTTTAATAATTCTTTCTTAAAGAAGCCAAATTTCTCAAATAATTCTTGTTTTTCTGCCTCCAATACAGCTATTCTAACATCTCTTTCTTTTGCCTTATTAACATTCTTTATTCTTGTTCCTTCTTCTATTTCAGCCTTTGCAATCTCTACTTTTTCCTTAATATCATCTGTTATCTCATATAATCTCATATATATAAGACCATCAAGTTCTTCTCTAATTTTGTGCATTTTATCAAGATACTTAGCCAAATCGATAGCTGTCTTAAGGGATGTAATAAAATCTGATACAAATATAACCAGTATAATTATTGTAATTATATATAATGCAATCTTTGGTAATCCTAATACAAGTTTTTCTATAGGTTTATGTAATATATAAGTCATAACTATAGATAAAAATCCCCAAAACAACGAACATTCTAGACAAATATGCCCTTGTACATTTAAAAATTTACCTGTATAATCCCAATATTTTACCTTAAACAATTTCTCCATTGTCCAACCAGTAAACAATTCTAATATAGTAGCGCCTATCATACCACATATATATACCAATACTGCATTATTTCTTACTGGTATAGTACATATTAATATACTTAATGCTCCAAATCCATATATGGGTAACATTGGGCTTTTCAAAAAACCTCTGTTAACAAAATGTTTTTGTTTAGTCGATACAATTGTAGATTCACAGCACCAGCCTAAAAAACAATATATAAAGAAAAATAACAACCATTGAAAAAAACTGTAGCTATACATATTTTCACTCCTCATTAGTAATAAACTTATGATATATCTTTTAAATAAAATGTCAATGCCCCTCACAAATTTATTTTATAGAATTCAACAATTATGGTATACTACTATTACAATTTCATTTTAAGGGAGGTTTTATATGAGTAACTCAATTCCACAATCTGGAGAATTCTACAAGCATTTTAAAGGTAACTTGTATCAAATTATTACAATAGCAAAAGACTCGGAAGATTTATCTGATGTAGTAGTATATCAAGCCCTGTATGGAGATTATAAAACATATGTAAGACCACTTGATATGTTTATTAGCAAAGTTGATTCTGATAAATACCCTAATGTAACTCAAACTTATAGATTTGAAAAAATAGATATTTCAACATACTCCCCTGATGATATTCCAGACGGTGTTAATCCCAAACTTATAGAATTTTTAGATGCAGATAATTATCATAGAAGGCTTGAAATATTTAATCTTATGAAAGATAATATTAGTATTAATACCTTACATTCTATATCTGCTGTACTTGATATTACATTAGAAGATGATTGCATAGAAAATAGTTATTATTTAATTCTTAAACATCTAGAAACACAAGTAAAGTTTGAACGCCAAGGAAGATAGGTGACAATATGATAAAGAGAAAAACAAAACAACTATTAGATGAGAAATTTAATGCCTTAATCATTAATTTAGAAAATAATTATAAAGATTTAGCAAAAGATGCTCTTAAAGATTTAATTAACACAATTGAAGATTTAAAATCATCAGGTGATTTAAATGAAAAAGATTATGCAAAAGCAAGGCGTAACGCTGACGATTATGCCAGGAAAATGGAAGGTTACCATCACTAATATATAAATATTACAATTCATTAAAATAGGAATCTACTCTTGAGCTTCTCTTATCAAGTAAATAGATTCCTATTTTATATTCTACCCTATAGCTTAATTATCTATCCCATTTATCACATAGATTATTGATCTGATCTGTAAACTTAACTAAATCTTTATTCGTACCACCTTCATTGCGTTTAACAACTATCATAAGTCGTTGTGCTGCTGCCACAAGTCTTGCAAATACATCATTAGCCCTCTTAGTTTTTGCAGATATTTTAACTTTCTGAACTTTAGAACCTTCAATTAACCATTGTCCATTTGTTAAATCATATTTACCGCCTGAATAAGGTGCATATACAGCATATCCATACTCATGTTGTAAACATTCTTTAAAATTCTCACAAACTCCATCTTCACCATGAACAACAAATACTGTTGGCTTTGGTTCAAAAGATGTAACCCATTTTATAAGGCCTTCCTTATCTGCATGACCACTTATTCCATCAAGTTTTTCTATATTAGCTCGTATCTCTACAGTTTCACCAAATAAATGAACCTCTGGCGCTCCCTCTAATATGGATCTACCTAACGTACCGTGAGCTTGATATCCAACAAATAATACTGTACACTCTTCTCTCCATAAATTGTGTTTCAAATGGTGTCTAATTCTACCAGCTTCACACATTCCTGATGCTGATATTATAACCTTTGGTTTATTATCAAAGTTAATAGCTTTAGAATCTTCACTTGTTGTTGATAATTTTAAATCCGGAAAACTAATTGGATTAATCCCATGTCTAATTAATTCCATGGTCTCATCATCAAAACAACAATCAACATTTTTATTAAATATGCTTGTAGCTTCTATTGCTAGTGGACTATCAACATATACATCAAATCCATCATGCCCTTTAATAAGGTTATCATACTTTATTTTTCTTATAAAATATAATAATTCTTGTGTTCTACCAACTGCAAATGCTGGTATTACTACATTTCCACCTTTATCAAAAGTAGTTTGAATTATCCTAGTTAATTCTGCAATATAGTCTGGTGTACCACCATGACTTCTATCACCATATGTAGATTCCATAATTACATAATCTGCTGTTTTTAAATATTGAGGATCTTTAATAATTGGCTGATTAAGATTACCTATATCTCCAGAAAATACAATTTTCTTTGATACTTCACCTTCTTCTATCCACAACTCAATACTTGCTGATCCTAATAAATGACCTACATCAGAAAATCTTGCTATAATTCCATCACAAATATTAACCTTCTCTTCATAATCACATGGTACAAAATGCTCTAATACTCCTATTGCATCATCCATTGTATATAGTGGAACATATTCTTCTTTTCCTGCACGTCTAGCTTTTCTATTATGCCATTCAGCCTCAAATTCTTGAATATGTGCACTATCTCTTAACATTATGTTGCAAAGATCTACAGTCGGACTAGTTGCAATAACTTGACCTCTAAACCCTTTCCCGTACATTAGTGGAATTAATCCTGAATGATCAATATGTGCATGGGTAAGTAAAATATAATCTACTTCCGCTGGACTTATTGGTAATTCAGCATTCTCATACATATCCTGCCCCTGTTCCATTCCACAATCAATTAAAATATTTTTTCCGCTCGCTTGTAAACAATGACAGCTTCCTGTAACTTCATGATCTGCACCTATAAATGATATTTGCATGTCAGTGTACCTCCTAGTAATATTATATAAGCCTTAATTTTTTTGCAAACTTAACTAGTAACCCTCCTTTTGGTATTCTCATTAAATCTTCTTCATTAAAAACTTCTATCTTAAGAGCAATAATAAAATATACCATTGCTCCAATAGGAACTGATATAATAAGTCCTACAGTATTTGACTTAATAACCATATGAACCAATGTAAATACTAAATATGCAACAACACCCATAATTAATGCTGCAAATAATGGTGCAATAAAACTCTTCATAAATTCTTGTTTATATCCAATGTATTTCCTAATAGATATTTGATTAAGTATGCACATTGTTAATGCATATACAATTGTACCAATCATAATTGCATATAGATTAAGGTCAGTAAATACTAATAAAGGTATTAAGACAATCACATGAATTATTAGTGAGATAACTGCATTTTTCAAAGGTTCTTGTACTTTTCCTATGCCTTGTAATGCTCCATTTGAAACAGTTGATAAGGCATATAATATAATAGATATACTTCCTGTGATTAACAAATAAGAAGCCGTTTTTTCAGAATCCTTAAATAATAACTCAATTATAGGATACGACAATGCTGCTAATCCTACTGCCGCTGGTATAGTAATAAACATAGTACTTCTAATAGCTGTATTTACACTACTTCTACATCTAGCCATATCATTTTTAGCGAAACTACCAGCTATACCTGGTATCATAGCCGATGAAATCGCTGATGCTATTGCTATTGGTACATTTTGTAGTACCCTAACTTCACCTGTAAATACACCATAAAATGTTGCCATTTCCTTATCTGTATATCCTTTGATGCCCATAATCCAATAATATATTTTCATATCAAGGCTTGTGCTTATATTATATACTGCTGTAGAGAATATTACTGGTGTTACCATTAGAAGTATAATTTTAAATATATCTCCATAAGTATCATCATTTTTTGTTTTATCAACTCTTAAATACTTCTTAATAGTTTTCCTATTAAGAATATATACTCCAATCATAAAAATAAGACCAATTAATACACCTGCACCTGTTCCTATAGCACTTCCTGCAGCACCTACAACAGGTATCTGTTCTGGATCTGTAGCCGCTGCAACAAAAAGGTAGGCGGCAACTATACTAACTATACAATTAAGAACCTGTTCCATTACTTGTGAAATAGAAGTAGGTACCATTGTATTATACGCTTGAAAATATCCTCTAAATACACTTAAAATTCCTGAAAAGAAAATTGTTGGTGCCATAATTCTAAGAGGTAACACCGCTCCTTCTACATCAACAAATTGCTTTGCAAATATAAAAGTTATTGCAGAAGCTATTCCACCAACTACTAGTACATATATTAAAGAACATTTAAAGATTTTATATGCATTTCTATATTCTTTTAACGCTAATCTCTCTGCTATAATCTTAGATACTGCCATAGGTATACTATAAGAAGATATTAAAAGTATTACAGCATAAATCTCATATGCAGAACCGTAATATCCATTACCTTCTTTACCAATTATTCTCGTAATTGGTACTCTATATAATAACCCTATTATTCTAGAAAGCAAACCTGCAACTGCTAAAATACCTGCTTGCTTAAGAAAACTTCCACTTTTTTTACTATTTGCCATTATAAAATCCTAACTTTCATTTGTAACATTTACAAAATATATTCATATAAATATTTTACCACATTTACGTAATTATAACCATAAAAAAAAATTGCATAGGCTATTGGCCTATGCAATACTGTATTCAACTTTTCCATTAATTGCAATCAAACATACATGTAAAATAGCTCTTGCTATCTTAGAACATATTCCTACAATATATTTACAATCTTCTTCAACTGAATGAAATCCTCTTTTAATATATATCTTATGCTCATTTTTTATAAATTGGCATATATCACTAACTGAATTAAACTCTATTAAATCATTATTATTATATTTATTAACAATAATACTTATATCTCTATTATCTATTTCACCTATATAACTTCTTAAAGAATGCTTTAACTTTCCTTCATATACACAATGTTCTTTCATATCACCTGGATATTCTTTATTATGGGGAAAAGTAAAATAATCAGCAATATAGTGAATAACTTCACCTAATTTTGTAAAATACAAGGTAGATAACTCATCTGTATGGTTATACCCCTCTGTCAATTTCTCTATTCTTTCTGTAACATAATCAAATGTGCCATGTATCTCGTGCCTTTGGGTTATAAATGATGGTTTGCAATCTGGTAATATGCTTCCCACATAAAATGCTTTCTTGTGTTTAATAAAATAATCTTTGTCTGAAACATTTACAATATGTCTTGCTAATGAGATATGTGACTTCTTGCGCATTTGTTAATCTCCTATAATCGTCTACTATAAGTTCCTATGTAATTGTATTACTATTATATGAAAATAGCAATAGTAATTATCGTTCTCCATCATATTTCAAAATATTACATATACATTTATTTCCATGCCAAAAAATTGAATTAATATTACCTTCGTATCCTGTTAAATATTCTATATTATTATCATAACATTCTAGATGTGGTAATGCATATTCATCTAAAATAGTTTGTATAACATCTTCATTAAGTATAAATGCTATTCCTTCAATATTTTTTAATATAGCATCCCACATAACAATATCAAAACATTCTATACACCTTTTTCTAAATTCTTTTACTTCTTCTGCCCTTGTTATTGAATTACCTAAAATTTTACTTCTAAGGTTATCAACTACTTCAGTATAATCATTATTAAACATCTCTTTGGCTGTATCTACACATATTTTAGATGGGCTTGCATATACAATGTTTACCTGGGGAGCCCTATATGACATAAGACTATTGTGATCTTCTTTTGATAAAATTGTGCCATCATTTTCATCAAATTTATCAATATCTTCAATTGTATTTCCATGTTTAATAAGATATATTTTCATAACTTCTCTCTACCTAAATAAATACGTAACCTAAGTTCCTGCTTAAGTATATCAATCTATTATCTATGTGTCAATTTGATTAATATCTAAATTTATATACTATTATCACTTAGTGAGGTGTTTTCAAGCTTAGTGATAATTCATACCTATACACTTAACGAGGGGCTTTCGAGTTTAGTGTATATGGTATACCATATTACTCTTGACATCTAATGTAGTTAAATACTAAAATGTTATTATATGTATTGTGTGGGAGGCTTTATAATGGGTAAATATAAGAATAAATTAAAGAAAATTAATGATAAGCATATGTCTATATTTGGAATTTTATTAATTATATTAGCATTAGTTAATATTATTCTATGCAAAAACAGCGGTAACACTATTGGAATGATATTTTATATATTAATGCTATTAGTAACATTTATCTTTCTAATTATATATTTGAATAGATATTCACTAAAAAAAGAAAATACGGCATCTCTAGATAAACCTGTTTCCAAAGAAACTACTTCTACTTTGGATAATAATATTCTATATACTCAGATTAATGCTGTAGAAGCAAAGGATATTATGGATTCTAATAATAACTGTATTATATTAGATGTTAGAGCTATGGTAGATTACGAAAAAGAACATATTGAAAATGCAATTTGTATACCTTCTGAAAACATATTAAATGGTGATTTTTCTAAATTAACTGATAAAATGGCAAAAATACTTATATATTGTTATGATGGCGAATTAAGTAACTCTGTTGCCCAATATCTTGCTAATCAAGGATACACAGATATTTATGAATTCGGTGGTATTATTGATTGGGGATATGAAATGGTATCAGAATAATAGTTTTCTCATATACTATAACTAATTACATATTGGGAGAACGCAATGATTATTTATGTTGTAAAACAAGGCGATACATTATATTCAATTGCTGATCTATATGGTCTTAGTTATAATGAACTTCAAGGTATTAACCAGTTACCTAATCCAGAAAATCTAGTAATTGGTCAAACTATAGTTATACCTGAAGATGACACTCCTCTAAGAGATATTCGAGTCAACGGATATGTATATCCATATGTTGATAAAGATAGCCTATCTAATGCCTTACCAAGTGTAACATATTTAACCATATTTGGTTATGGATTTACTTTACAAGGCGATTTAATTCCTCCTGACGATAATGAACTTATATTATTGTCTTATGAATATCGTAGTGCCCCTATAATGCTCCTATCAAGTATAACTGAAAATGGAACCTTTAATACTAACCATGCTAGTGTATTATTTAACAATTTAGAGCTTCAAAATACTGTAATTGATAATATACTTGCTACTATGGATGAAAAGGGCTATTTAGGCTTGGATATAGATTTTGAATTTATTAATCCTGAGGATAAGGATGCATATATTTCTTTTATAGAAAATGCTACTGTTAAACTTAACGCAAAAGGCTATACTGTTAATGTTGATTTAGCACCTAAAGTATCAAGTACTCAGCAAGGATTATTATATGAAGGTCATGATTATAAACGAATTGGTGAAATAGCTGATTCTGTGCTAGTTATGACATATGAATGGGGTTATACATATGGACCACCAATGGCTGTTGCACCTATTGATCAAGTAAAACGAGTTTTAGACTATGCTGTAACAGTGATTCCCCTTGATAAAATATATATGGGAATTCCTAACTATGGTTATGATTGGCCTTTGCCATATGAAAAAGGAACTACCGCTGCTATAACTATAGGTAATATGGAAGCAGTAACTATTGCTGCTGAACATGGTGCAATTATAGAATATGACGAAAAATCCCAAGCTCCTTATTTTTTCTATACTGATTATGACGGTATTAATAGGGTTGTATGGTTTGAAGATGCAAGAAGCATTCAAGCTAAACTTAATCTAGTCAATGAATATGGTCTTAGAGGTGCTGGCTATTGGAACTTAATGCGAGAATTCCCCCAAAATTGGGTAGTATTGAACAGTCTATATACTATAGAAAAAGTAGTTATATAAAAAGAATAATTGCACAAATGTGCAATTATTCTGCTATTTATCCTCTAATCATATCTAATATTTCTTGTTTTGGGTGGGCTCCAATTAATGTATTGGCCACTTCTCCATTTTTAAATAATTTAAGAGTTGGTATATTCATTACCCTATATTTAATTGCTAAATCTTGGTCGTCATCAACATTAAGTTTACATATCTTAACATCTGTAACTTCATCAGCAATTTCTTCTATTATAGGCATAAGCATTTTACATGGTCCACACCAATCAGCCCAAAAATCCACTAAAACAGGCTTATCTGAATTAATCACCTCTTGTTCAAAATTATCTTTATTAACTTTAATTGCTGCCATAACTATTTCTCCTTTACTTTTGTTATTATTTTAATTACTTAACGAAAATATATACATATATTATTCCAATTATTAAAAGAATTATAGCACGAATATTATATAAAACAAATAATATTCGTGCTACATTTTAATACTTATCTAATAAAATTAGTCATTGTACCTGATTCACTATTAGGTATATCTATACCATTTTTCTTTCCTACTTCAATACATTTTAGAATCCATGCCATATTTCTTCCAAGATTTCGCATTGTCTGAAGTCCTTCTAAATCTTTTGCCACATCTTCAGCATTACTTCCATGAACCATATTCCAATAAGAAGAAGATATAACTGGCATTTCACATATAGTAAAATATTTATTTAACACATCTACAGAAGATGTTGTTCCCGCTCTCCTCGCTGAACAGATAGCTGCTCCAGGTTTATGTACAAATGCACTTTTACCTGCAAAAAATGCTCTATCTAATACTGACAATATCTTTCCTGTAGGATGAGAATAATATACAGGTGTTCCAAAAATAAATCCATCACATTCTCTAGCCTTATCAATTAGTTTATTAACAATATCGTCATTAAATATACAATGTCCATCTAAGTTGCTACATTGACGACAAGCAGTACAATCTCGAATAGGGGTTGCTCCTAATTGAACTATTTCAGTATCAATACCTTCTTCACCTAACACCTTAGTAATCTCATTAAGTGCTGTATATGTGCAGCCATTAGGTCTTGGACTTCCATTTACTAATAATACTTTCATATAATACCTCCATTATTGTGTTTATGTATGGGTAATACCATATTATTAAATTTATATAACACTTTTATAAAATAATAATACTATATTACACCTTATTCACACATTTTAGAAGTATTCTAATTAATTTATTTTTCCACCTTCAACAACTAGTTCCTCTGGATTAACATTATCACCGTATACTGGCTTTAACGTTGCATCATATGCATTATGGAAAAAGTTTTCACTAGCTAGAGCTTCTATCTCATCATTTATCCACTTTAATAACTCTGTATTTCCTTTTTGTACTGCTGGCGCTATTGTGTCAATACTTCCTAATGATTCTATACCTACCGTAAATCCTTCATTTTTAATGGCCCAAGCCAATACTTCTGTATTATCAGTTGAAAATGCATCTCCTCTGCCATCTAATAATGCATCATAAGCTTCTTGATACTCATCAAACTTTAATAAATTAACTTCTGGATAATTTTCTTCAAAATATGTTTCTGCTGTTGTTCCCTTAACTACTATTAAAGTCTTTCCTTCTAGTTCTGTTACGTCTTTAATATTATTTTCATCAGGTGATACTACACCTAAAGCAACTTTCATATATGGAAGTGCAAAATCTACTTCTTGACTTCTCTCCTCTGAAACTGTAAAATTTGCTAAAATAATATCAACCTTACCTGTTTTCAAATATTCAATACGATTAGCTGCTTCTACATATACATATTCAACGGCATCTTCACTTCCTAGTAAATCCTTACCAATTCTATTAGCGAAATATACATCATATCCTTGCTCGTCACCATTGGCATCCACATATCCAAATGGATTCTTATCGCTAAATACTCCAATTATAATCTTACCATCCTCCTTAATTTCATCTAGAGTTCTTGCTGTTCCCTTACTAAAAGTTGATATTGTATCATCTGTTGTATCACTTGTCGTATTAGTTACCTCATCTACTTCTTTCTTACCACAACCAATGCTTAAACCTGCTACTAAAATTAATGTTAATACTAATAAAAATACTTTTTTCTTCATAATGTCTTCCTCCTAAATTATATTTATATATTAATTACTCATAATGAAATGTATTCAAAAATTTCCTTGCACGTTCTGTCTTAGGATTAGCAAAAAATTCTTCAGGCAAAGATTCTTCAAGAACTATCCCATTGTCCATAAACAAAATTCTATCAGCAACTGCCTTTGCAAACTCCATTTCATGAGTAACAATAACCATTGTCATACCTTTCTTTGCAAGATCTAATATTACTTGCAATACTTCCCTAACCATTTCTGGATCAAGCGCTGCCGTTACTTCATCAAAAAGCATAACATCTGGATTCATTACCAATGCTCTTACTATTGCAACCCTTTGTTTTTGTCCACCAGATAACTGTCTTGGATAATCATTCTTTCTATCTAGCAAACCAACTATATCTAATAACTGTTCAGCCTGCTTTGTTGCTTCTTTTCTATCTCTACCCTGTGCTTTAATAGGTGCTAGTAATATATTATTTAATATTGTCATATGTGGAAATAAATCATAACTTTGAAATACCATTCCTATTTTTTGCCTTGTTAGATGCATTTCCTTAGAATACACTATATTGTTATCCTCAAATATAACTTCACCCTTATCTATTTTATCTAACCCATTGATACATCGTAAAAATGTACTCTTTCCACAGCCCGAAGGCCCAACTACTACCACCACTTCTCCTTTTGAAAGTGAAAATGATATATCCTTTAAAACTTCCTTATCTCCATATGATTTATAAAGATTATTAATTTGTAGTAATGTATTTTCTGTCATTTATCTTCACCTCAATCCACATATTTATTTGCTAATTTTTTAGATAATATAGAAAATGGATAACATACTATAAAGTACATAAAAAATATTACACTGTATATCCATAAAGCTGCTTTGGGTTCAGTATATCTTGCTGCATCAATAATCTGCTTACCTACTTTAACCACTTCAACTACACCTATTAAAACTACTAACGATGTTGTTTTAATCATTCTTGTCATAAGGTTTATAGCGGAGGGTATTAATCTTTTTATTGTCTGAGGAAATATAATATACAGATTAACCTGCACACTTGTTAATCCAACTCCATAACCACTATCATATTGATGTTTGGGTATAGATATTAATGCACTTCTAACTAAATCACCCATTTCAGCAGTACCCCAGAATGTAAATACTATTATTGCTGCTAATTCCCCTGGAATATTTATACCAAACATTTTAGTAGCTCCAAAGTATACTATAAATAGCAACACAAGTTGTGGCATTATTCTAACTATTTCTAAATATATTCTACATATAGCTTTAATTATTTTATTATTAAAGGTCATTAATATACCAAATAGAAAACCTAATATTATTGATAGTCCCATAGAAACTAAAGCTAATCTTACAGTTACCCATAACCCTTCTAACAGTCTTATAAAGTTATTGCCTTGAAATAAAATACTAATTCCCAAATTCTGCATACCTTACCTTCCTTTCTAAGACTGAACACAATATTGAAATAGGTAATAATATTATTAAATACGAAACAACCAACATAGTTAATGCTTCGTCTGTCTTATAATAAATACCAATCAAATCCTTTGCTACAAACATTAAATCTTCTAATGCTAATATGCTAAATACTGAGGTTTCTTTTATTAAAAAAATCCCATTAGCACACAATACGGGAATAGATGTTGATATTGCCTGTGGTAAAATAATATGTATAAATATTTGATAATTTTTAAGTCCCAAACTTAATCCAGATTCATACTGTGCCTTATTAACATTATCTAGTCCACTTCTTATTGCCTCAGTCATATAACTTCCACCTAAAAAAGTTAAACCTACAATGGCACATGTCCTAGATTCTAAAACTATTCCTAGTTTAGGCAAGCCAAAATACAAAAAAAATAATTGAATTAATAAAGGGGTATTTCTTGATAATTCAATATATACATCTACAACCTTTCTTATTATAGGAACCTTAATATATTTAATAATGCTACATGTTATTCCAACAATAATAGATAATATAATTCCTATTAGTGCAATTGCTAATGTTAATTTTGCTGCCTCAATATAAAGAGGTATATAGTTTCTAATAAATTCTATATCCATAATTATGTCCTACCTCCTTAAAGTCCCTATATCAATTATTAATATGCTTTCCAATGCTCAAATGCTATTAATAAAGGTCATTTTTCTTTTTTATATAATTCATATATGTTTGATA
>JAVBSN010000058.1:0-37503 GCA_031547045.1 Lachnospiraceae bacterium | reverse complement strand
GAGATGGTTCCTTATGAGAACAAAGAAGAATTAGCACAACCAATGATGCACCATTTACAACAATCATTCTACAGAGTTGTTAACAATGTTGGACCTCATGGTCTTCCATTAAGTATGAGAGCTGACTGGAATGACTGCTTGAACCTTAACTGTTTCTCAAACACTCCAGGTGAGAGTTTCCAAACATCAACATCAAAAGATGGTAAGGTTGCAGAATCATTATTTGTTGCTACATTATTTACATATGTTGGACCTGAGTATGTTGCACTTTGCAAATACAAAGGATTAGATGACAAGGCTACTGCTGCGCAAGCAGAATTAGATAAGATGACTCAAAATGTTCTTGATCATGGATATGATGGAGAATGGTTCTTAAGAGCTTACGATGACTTCGGTAAGAAGGTTGGTTCTAAAGAATGTGAAGAAGGTAAGATATTTATCGAGCCTCAAGGTTTTGCAGTTATGTCTGAGATTGGTAAGGACAAGGGTTATGATATGCAAACTCTTGACAGTATCGACAAATACTTAAATTGTGATTATGGTCTAGTACTTAATAATCCTGCATTTACTAAGTATGTTATCGAGTATGGTGAAATATCTACTTATCCAGCAGGATACAAAGAGAACGCTGGTATCTTCTGTCATAACAATGCATGGGTTATCTGTGCAGAAGCTTATGTAGGAAGAGGAGATAAGGCATTTGAATACTATTCAAAGATTGCTCCAGCATTTAATGAGGAGATTTCAGATTTACATAGAACTGAGCCTTATGTATATGCACAGATGATAGCTGGTAAAGATGCTGCTCGTATGGGTGAAGCTAAGAACTCTTGGTTAACTGGTACTGCTGCATGGAACTTTGTAGCTATATCTCAATATATCTTAGGTATTATGCCAGACTATGATGGTCTTAAGATTGATCCTTCAATTCCAGCAGAGTGGGATGGATTCAATGTATCTCGTAAGTTTAGAGATGTTACATATGAGATAGCTATTACTAATCCAGATCATGTATGTAAGGGAATTAAGAGCGTAACTGTAGATGGTAACGCTATAGAGGGAAATGTACTTCCTGTATTTGAAGCTGGTTCTACTCACACAGTTGAAGTAGTAATGGGTTAATTAATTTTATAATTTAATACTAATAGGACATATCATTAATGTGATATGTCCTATTTTTATGAAAATCAAGATATATATACATATTTACAGTTGACGCCTAGTAAATGCGCTGTATATAATTGTAGAGAAGAGGGATGTAATATATTTATCAAGGAAAGGCGATGTATGAAGAAAATAATTAGAAAGCAATTATTAGTAATAATGGTGGTTACACTAGTGTTAGTTAATATTCCCGCATTTTCTAAAATGCCACAAGTGGTTAAGGCAGATGAAATAGTGGAAGTTGAGACTGGTGTAGTAGGAGAAACAGGAGACTGGGATACAGTAATTAATGCAACAAATTTTCCGGATACAAATTTTAGGGCTGTCGTGGAGGATATGTTTTCAAACTGGTGTAGTAGTAATAGGATAGCTACTCCAAGTGAAACAGATGCAACTAATTTTATTGAAGATACAACAGCTATTAATGTAGCTAATAATGATATTTCTAATTTAAAGGGTATTGAAATGTTCACAAACTTGGAGTCGTTAAATTGTAGATTAAATAGACTAACAAGTCTAGATGTAAATAACTGTACAAGTTTGAAAAGATTAAAGTGTAGTGGGAATAGGTTAGAAAGCTTAGGCATAAGTAACTGTACAAATTTGGAAGAGCTGTATTGCGATGGTAATGAGTTAACAAGCCTAGATGTAAGTATTTATCCAAAATTGAAGATGTTAAGTTGTTCATACAATTATTTAACAAGCCTAGATGTAAGCCCATGTGAAAGTTTGGTTTCGTTGTATTGTGAGAATAATAAACTAACAAGTTTAGATGTGAGTGATTGTATAAATTTGAATCTATTATCTTGCAATGAAAATAAACTAACAAGTCTAGATGTAAGCCCATGTGAAAGTTTGGGTTCGTTATATTGTGAGAGCAATAACCTTATAGATATAAAGGGAGCAAGATCATCGTATAGAAAGTTTTATGCTAAGGATCAATCCAAAACTATATTAGTATATAAGAATAACAAAGGAGTATACCAGAGTGTTAATTCGTATCCGTTAGAGATAGGTCATACTATGAGCGTAGTAGGTTATTCTTATAAAGATAGATTATTCTATATAAATGAATTATTGCCGGCAACATTTACTACAGCAGTAACTGATAAATTTAATGTTAGAGGTACTATTAATTTTATTCAAGCTTATGTGGTACAATTTGTAGATTATAACGGAGAGGTATTGAAGACAGATTATGTGGAGTCAGGAAAATCAGCAGCAGAGCCAATGACTCCGAGTAGAGATGGATATACATTTACAGGCTGGAATAAGGCTTTTGATAATATAACAGATGATGTAGTAGTAACGGCTCAGTATAGTGAGAATAAAACTGATGGAGTGTTAGCAAATAAAACAAATAATAGTAAACCTTCAAATGCGAAAGATAGTATTCCGCTAGTAAGTATATTTGCATTTGCAATTATATGTATCATGGCAGGAGTGGTATTTTGGAAGAAGAAAAGATAGATAATATAGGAATATATAATGAAGAGGTATCACAAAAGTTTAGAACTTAAGTGATACCTTTATCTATGATTATTTAATTGTTATCTTTGTTATCAGTGTTTATAAATGTAGCCCTCTTGATTGCATCATTACCGAATCTTTCTCTTATATCATCTATAGCAGAATCTAATCTGGAATGTTTCTCAAACTTATCCATATCAAATAGATTAAGTTGTTTATCAGTATTACTTGTAACTTTATTAGCACTAACACCGAGTAATCTAATAGGATTGCCGTCCCATAACTCTCTAAAAAGTTGACAGGCAATCTGATAGAATTCATCAGTAGTATTTGTTGGAGAAAGTAGTGAACGTTGATGGCTTGTTCTAACAAAATTGTTGTCTTTAATCTCAACGGATATAACGGTTGCCGATACATCATCATTTCTAAGTCGTGTACATACTTTTTCTGATAAGGAAAGCAAAACATGTAGAGCATCATCTTCCTTATCTATATCAAAAGCAATAGTTGTTGAATGACTATATCCTTTTGGAGATTCATTATGATCATTAAATAAGTCAAGTGACTTTCCGTTGGCAAAGTTATATATAATCTCACCTTGTTTTTTTAGATGAGATTTAAGAATGTTCAAGTCTGTATTAGCTATATCGCCAATAGTATGGATTCCAAGAGAATGTAATGTTTTCTCTGTAGAAGGACCTACAAAAAATAAATCTCTTACAGGTAATGGCCACATTTTAGATTCTAATTCCTCAGGAAATAAGGTGTGAACCGTATTAGGTTTTTCAAAATCACTTGCCATTTTAGCAAGTAGTTTATTAGAGGATATTCCAATGTTAACAGTAAAACCATACTCTTCATATATCTCATTCTTAAGTTTATAAGCAAACTTAAGTAAATCTCCATATATATTTTCTGTGCCACTCATGTCACAAAAGGCCTCATCAATAGAAAATTGTTCGACTACAGGAGCATATGAATACAATTTTTTAATAAACAGAGCAGATTGTTCTTCATAATAATGTCTATGAGGTTCTACAACTATAAGTTCGGGGCATTTCTTATATGCTTGGACAAGAGGTTCACCAGTAGTTACACCACATTTCTTAGCACTCATTGATTTGGCAAGAATAATACCATGACGAGTTGCTTTATTGCCACCAACAGCCGAAAATCTATCTCTTAAATCTTCAGACTCTTTCATTACTCGAAGGTGATATAGAGCCTCCCAGCTTAGAAAAGCATTATTAACATCTATATGAAAAAAAATATTAGAACTCATATAAAATCACCCCTTTTGTAACAAAATATTGTATGTATTAATCATAGTACATTTTAGGTTTGTTTTCAATGCAAGCATAGTAGAAAAACCAACCTACATATTTCCCTATAGAAAAATGTATTGAAATGTGAAAATATATTAAATGATGTTGAAAATCATCTATATTTTGAAGTCGATATAGGTTGTTACCCTATTGCATAATGGTATAATGGAATAAAATGTAAATAAATAACGGAGGTAAGTTATGAGCGATAAAAGGTATATGATTAAAGAAGCAGCAAAGAAAATTTCTGTTGAACCCCATGTATTAAGATACTGGGAAGAGGAGTTAGACCTTAACATTAATAGAAATGAAATGGGACACAGATATTATACAGATAAGGATATAAGTGTGCTAGAAACTGTTAGAGATCTTAAAAATCAAGGTATTTTATTAAAGGTTATAAAAAGTATTATTCCTGATATATACGGGGACAAGCCATTTGATTTAAATATGCTAATTAAGTTCAAGAATGAAATTGATAAAAATACAGTTACACCAATTGTAATAGAAGAGGTGGACAAGCCAGAAAAAGTTAAAGAAGGAAAATTAATTGAAATGCCTCGACCTAAGAACTTATCTAATGTTGATAAGATGCAACAATTTCAAGAAATTATGACTAAGATAGTAAGTAATGCATTAAAAGAAAATAGTAAAAGCATGACTGAAGAGATTGGTAAGAACATAAGTGATGAGGTAATTGATAAGCTTATTAAGCAAATGGAGTTTCTTAATAGGGAAACTGATGAGAAGGAAGAAGAAAGATACCGTAAACTTGATGAGACCATAAGGGAGCTTCAAAAGGCAAGGATGGAAGCGGCTGTTACTCAAATTGAGACAAGAAAGAAAAAAAGAGGCATGAGAAGAGCAAAATAATCAAAATAATTACACAAATTTACATAAAAAAGATTACAATATCTTGAAAAACCTTGAGTTATGTGATAACATTTATCTTTAATAATATGTTTATAAGCTACCCATGCTTTTTAAACGAAAGGAAGATGAACTGTTATGAAGAATATGTTGAATTTTAAAGAATTCACAAAAGAAGAGTTACAAAGTATTTTAGATCTTGCAATGGATATGAAAAAGAATCCAGAAAAATATAGTGAAACCCTTAAGGGTAAGAAGTTATATACCTTATTTGAAAAGACATCTACAAGAACATTTTTATCATTTGCTACTGGAATTACAGAACTTGGTGGAACATACTATAATCAATTATGGAAGGATTCTAACTTTGTTCTTGGTGAGCCTGTTTCTGAACTTAAATATGTTGGTAGAAATGTAGATATTATTATGGCACGTCTTATTAAAAATGAGACAGTAGAGCTATTTGGAAATAATACAATAGTTCCATTTATAAATGGTTGTGATAGCACATATCATCCATGTCAAATACTTGCAGATGGTTTAACCCTTATGGAGCATTTTGGATCGCTTAATGTTAAGTTTTTATACATAGGCGCAAAAAACAATGTATTTAATTCATTAGTTGAATTTTTTGCAAAGATGGAATGTGGAACCTTATATGGTTTAACCCCACTTGTTAATAAAACTTCTGTTGAAGAAGATTTTTATGAGAATGCAAAGAAGACAGGATATTATGTTGAACTTAATCCATCTATGTCTATGAAAGAAGCAAAAGAATATGTTAAAGAGATGGATGTATTATATACAGATACATGGGTTGATATGGAATTCTTTAATAACCCTGATTTTGCTAAGCAAAAAGATGAGACATTAGCAAAGATGATGCCATACCAGATTAATGAAGAACTACTTGAAGGCAGTAAGGCTATTGTGCTTCATGATATGCCTATGCACGTAGGTTTTGAGATTAGTCAAGAAGTGGCTGATAAGAATATAGAGTATATTTTAGATCAAGCAGAGAATAGAAGACATGCTGAAAAAGCAGTAATGGTTACATTGCTCAATAATTAAAATAAAGCAGTTGGCAGTATTATTTATATTGCCAATTGCTTTTTATTTTACTTATTTGTATAATTAAAGTATATGTTACTAGGGGGTGTATGATCATGTTATCTGAATTTAATCTTGGTATTAGTGGAATTAAAGAAATGGTTCATATAAGTAGCGATCGTATGTCTGCTACATTTAAAATACCGTTACCCCAAAATGGGAAAGATATGACGGTTGAAGAGATAGTTGATGTTTTGAAAGCTGCTAGAGTTACTGCGGGAATTGATAAGGAATGTATAGCCAAAGCCTTAGAAGAATGTAAGTATGAAGAGGATATAATAGTTGCTTGGGGTAAAGAACCTATAAATGGTAGAGATGGATACTTTACTTTTGATAAAGAACCAGCAGAGAAACAAGAGAAACCACAGGTAAATGAAGATGGCTCTGTTGAATATATAAGAACGGAAGAATACTTAATAGTTAATAAAGGTGATGAGATTGCCACATATACACCAGCGACCTTAGGTGAGTTTGGGTATATGATTGACAGTCAGATTTTGATACCTAAAAAGGGCAAAGATATACAAGCATACAGGGGCAAAGGATTTACTATTATCGATGGTGATGGAGTAAAGAAATATATTGCTAGTACATCAGGAAAACTGGATATAGGTGAAAAAACCTTAGTAGTTAGTCCTATTTTAGATATAAAAGAAGATGTAGATATATCTACAGGTCATATAGATTTTATGGGAGATGTAATTGTAAGAGGAGATGTTACCTCTGGAATGAAGGTAAGATCTAGTGAAAGTGTAGTAGTATATGGACATGTAGGTGCATCACATATTGTAGCAGACAAGAATATTACCATTAAACAAGGTATGCAGGGCAAAGGCAAAGGTAAGCTTGAAGCTGGTGGTTATATTCAAGGAACATTTTTTGAAAGAGCTATATTGAAAGCAAAAGATGGTATTAATGCTAATACACTTATGGATTGTGATGTTGACTCTATAGGAATAGTAAAGGTTAATGGAAGACAGGGGTTAATTCTTGGTGGAAAAGTAAACGCTATTCAAGGTATTGAAGCAAAGACTGTAGGAAATGAAGCAGAAATATTAAGTATATTAAATGCAGGTATATCTACAGATGTGAATATTAAATTGGCAGAAACTATTAAACTGATGGAAAAGGTACAAAGTGAAATAGATTTACTTGATAGAAGTACCAAGATATTTGAGCATATGGAAAAGACTCAAGTTACAAAAGAAATAGAAGCACGAAGAATGAAGATTATTAGAGCCAAAGTGATTAAAGATACAGAACTTAAAAACCATATTAAAGATTATGAATATTATAATTGGTTAATAGAACTTTCAAAAGATACAAAAGTAATTGTAAATGGAATTGTATATAGAGGTACTCGAGTAGAGATAATGAATCAAAGATATAATGTGGGAGAAATAGCTAGGGATGTTTCATTTAAGCTTCGTGGAGTAGAAGTCATTATGGAAGGAAATAGATAGTAATGTGGGTATACATTATTGCAGGAATATTATTTTTAGGATTTTTCACATCGACAATTATTGGTATAGTTATTGTTGATAAACAAAAGACAATTAAAATAGGTAGTAGATTAGGACGTTCAACTAATGCAATAGAGATTATAAGTGTTAATGTATCCTTGTTGTTAATAGCATTTTTTATTTATATAAAATACTATATTTTTATGCCTGCCATAATATTCTTTGTTGTATTTATTTTAATATCTACAAGAGTTGAAAGTGGAATGTCAGACGAAGGAATATTTGTTGGAATGACATTTGTTGAATGGGATAATGTTAAAAGTTATAAGATAATAAATGATGACATAACAACCTTAACAATTAAGATTAGGGCGAATAAGAGACAATATGTATTTAGAATTGATAAAAGTCAGCGAGCTGAAGTTGAAAATATATTAGAGGCTCATGGAAAGAAAAAAATGGAGACTATTTAGTGGATATAGTGTATACTATGAATACTTAGATTGGTATTTTCAATCTTAGTATGAATGCACACCTGAACACTTAACGAAGTATTTTTGAGTTTAGTGGTCATGGTGTTACCCAATACTTAGATTGGTATTTTTGAATTTATAATATTAACATAAATGTAGGAGGAAGAATAATGAAACATTTGATAGACCCTATGGACTTGACAGTTAAAGAGATTGACGAGATGTTGGATTTAGCTGATGATATAATAGAGAATAAGGATAAATATTCTAAAGTATGTGACGGCAAGAAACTTGCCACTTTATTTTTTGAACCAAGTACAAGAACCAGACTTAGCTTTGAAGCAGCTATGATGGAATTAGGAGGTAACGTACTTGGTTTTTCTTCTGCTGACTCATCATCATCATCAAAAGGTGAGAGTGTGTCAGATACAATTAAAGTAGTTGCTTGTTATGCAGATATTATTGCAATGAGACATCCAAAAGAAGGGGCTCCATTGTTAGCATCAATGAAAACAGATGTACCAATAATTAATGCAGGAGATGGTGGACATAATCACCCAACTCAAACATTAACTGACTTACTAACAATAAGAAGAGAAAAAGGTAGACTTAATAATATAACTGTAGGATTTTGTGGTGATCTGAAATTCGGAAGAACTGTTCATTCACTTATAAAAGCATTATCAAGATATGAGAATATTACATATATAATGATTTCACCTAAGGAATTACAGATTCCAAACTATATCAAAGACGAAGTATTTGCAAAGAAGAATATTGAATATATACAAGTAGCAACTATAGATGAGGTCATAGATAGACTTGATGTATTATATATGACTAGAGTTCAAAGAGAGAGATTCTTTAATGAAGCAGATTATTTAAGACTCAAAGATACTTACATATTAGAACCTAATAGATTAACTAAAGCTAAGAAGGATTTGTCTATATTACATCCACTTCCTAGAGTAAATGAGATCGATATTAGAGTTGATGACGATCCAAGAGCATGTTATTTTAGACAAGCTCTTAATGGAAAATATGTAAGAATGGCATTGATAATGAAATTGTTGGAGGTAGAATAATATGAAAATAGATAGTATTCAAAATGGAATTGTACTTGATCATATTACTGCTGGAAAGAGCATGCAGATATATAATGACTTAGGATTAGATCAATTAGATTGCTCTGTAGCCATAATTAAAAATGTTAAAAGTGAAAAAAAAGGAAAAAAAGACATATTAAAAATAGATCAGGAATATTCTATTAATCTAGATGTATTAGGATATATAGATCCAGAGACAACAGTAAGTATAATAAAAGATGGAGTTACAATAGAGAAGAAAAAGCTAGAATTGCCTAACCGTATAGTTAATGTGGTGAAGTGTAAGAATCCACGTTGTATTACTACTACTGAGCAAGGAATAGATCACATTTTTAAACTAACTGATAGAGAAAATAGAACTTATAGATGCATATATTGTGAGGATGATTAATACGGAATGTAATAATTTTGTAATAAATGGTTTACAAAACAGTTGTATATAGGTATAATAACTATAATTATGCTCGATAAACTGTATAGTTTGTGGAGACAATATAGAGGTGCAATATGAAACAATATGTTATTAAGGGTGGCAATCCTTTAGTGGGTGAAGTTGTTATTGGTGGAGCTAAGAATGCAGCACTAGGTATATTAGCAGCAGCAGTTATGACAGATCAAGAATGTATAATAGATAATGTTCCTAATGTTAGGGATACAAGAGTTTTGCTTCAAGCCGTTCAAGGTATAGGAGCAAAGGTAAAATATATAGATGAGCACACCGTTTCTATTTGTGGTGGTGCAATACATAATCCAACAGAAGTATGTGTTGATGACGAATTTATAAGAAAGATAAGAGCTTCATATTATTTATTAGGGGCTTTATTAGGTAAATACAGGTTTTCTCAAGTTGCATTACCTGGTGGTTGCGATATTGGAAGTAGACCTATCGATCAACATATAAAAGGATTTGAAGCACTAGGTGCAGATGTTATAGTTGGTGGTGGTATGATTACTGCCAAAGCGGACAGATTATTAGGTGATCATATATATTTAGATGTAGTCAGTGTAGGTGCAACAATTAATATTATGATGGCAGCAGCCTTAGCAGAAGGTAAGACTACTATTGAAAATGCAGCCAAAGAACCACATATAGTAGACGTTGCTAACTTCCTTAATAGTATGGGTGCTAATATCAAAGGTGCTGGTACAGATGTTATAAGGATTAGAGGTGTGGAGAAGTTGCATGGTACAGAATATTCTATTATTCCAGACCAGATTGAAGCAGGAACATTTATGACTGCAGCAGTAGCAACAAAAGGTGATATTCTTATTAAGAATGTTATACCTAAGCATTTAGAAGCGATTACTTCTAAATTAATAGAGGTAGGAGCACAAGTAACAGAATATGATGATACAGTAAGAGTAACAGCAAGTAAGCGTCTCAAATCTACGCAGATTAAGACTTTACCATATCCAGGTTTTCCAACAGATATGCAACCTCAGATGGCAGTGTCATTAGCTTTATCAAGAGGAACTAGTATAATTACAGAAAGCATATTTGAGAATCGTTTTAAATATGTTGATGAATTAAGAAGAATGGGTTGCAATATTAAGGTTGAAGGTAATACAGCTATAATTGATGGTGTTGAAGGATTTACAGGAGCTAATGTATTTGCACCAGACTTAAGAGCAGGAGCAGCATTAGTAATAGCAGGATTGGTAGCTGAAGGATTTACGGTTGTTCAAGATATTAAGTATATTCAAAGAGGTTACGAAAAGTTTGAAGAGAAATTAACCGCATTAGGTGGTCAGATAGAGTTAGTAGAGACAGATAAAGATATTCAGAAATTTAAATTTAAAGTAAGTTAAATATTAATGCACTTAAAATGTTATTCATATATACATTTTAAGTGCATTTTGTTATAATATAGTATATAGAAATATACTACAGAATGGTGTGTGAAATATGACTGGAATAGAAGAATTTTATTTTAAAATATATACTAGTATAGAGAGAAATAAATTAATATCAAGTATTAGACAGGGCTGTGTTATTATGATTCCTGTTTTTATTATTGGTGCTTTTTCTTTGTTATTTCAGAATTTTCCTATACCAGTAGTTAAGGAATTTATGCTTTCATTTGCAGGTGGAATTATATTTAGATTTTTTGGATTTATATATGAAGCCACATTTGGATTTGCAGCAATATATTTATTGGCGGCTATTACATATAAGTATTCATTACAGATTACAGAGAAATTTACTTCTATAAATTTTATAGCAATAATAGTGTCCATTGTATCCTATGTAATATTTAGTGGAGCCAAAGATTTGATGGGTGTAGATGGCATAGAAGTAAAAGCAATGCTTCTGAATTATACAGATGTTAGAAATATCTTTTCGTCAATGTTAGTAGCATTAATATCTACAACAATATTTTTGAAATCGTATTATATAGTAGCTAAGAAAAGCAAAGAGATATATGCTGATACAGAAGTTCGTAATACCATGAATGCTATTGGACCTATGATAATAACAGTATCAGTATTTTCTGTTATTGCAGTTATAATTGATAAGTTCACACCATATTCAGGATTTAATCAACTTATAATAGCAGGAATAAATGCACCATTTAAGTCAATGGGAAGAAATATTTTTAGTGCAGCGTTAGATATATTTATGCAAAGTTTATTGTGGTTTTTTGGTATACATGGTGGTAACACTTTTGAAGCAGTAAATGGAACTGTTTTTACAAATGTATCAGGAGAAATACTTACAAAATCATTTTTTGATGTATTTGTTCTAATGGGTGGATGTGGTACTGCAATTTGCTTATTAATTGGATTGATTCTATTTTCAAAAGATAAGTATGATAAGAAGCTTGTACATAGAGCAGCAATACCAATGTTATTTAATATTAATGAAATTATGATATTTGGATTACCTATAGTAATTAACCCAGTATTTGTAGTTCCTTTTATATGTACACCAGTAATAGTTCTATTAATTTCATATTTTGCTGTATCAATAGGATTGGTGCCTATGCCAGTTAATAGTATATGCTGGACGGATCCTGTATTAATTAGTGGATATAAGGCAACAGGGTCTATAACAGGAACATTGTTACAGTTATTTAATGTAATAGTTGGAGTTCTTATATATTTACCATTTATACGCATTAATGATAAGATGCGAAAGATACAATTTCAAACAATGGTTGATACTATGACTAGTATGATTAAAGAGGCAGAGAAAGATAATAGCACATGTGAATTTGCGAAGATGCCTAATGTAATATCTAAAGTTGCACAAGAGCTTACAAATAAGTTAATAAGTGATATTGAGAATAATAAAATTAATATATATTATCAACCTCAAGTAAATAGAGAAGAGAAGGTAGCATCAGCAGAAGCACTTCTTAGATGGTCGGCTGGATTAGAATATAATATTTATCCACCATTAGTTATTAGTATTGCTAAGGAATATAATTGTTATGATAATTTAACCAGATGTATAGTTGAGAAAGTTTTAGAAGATATTAATATACTTGGAAATCAACATGATATTAGTATACCAATATCAATTAATATTGAAACTGGACAACTTATAGATATTGAATTTATTAATTGGATTATTGATGCTAAGAATAGAAATAATATTCCTGATAATATTCTTCAACTTGAGATAACAGAACATACAGAGTTATTAGAGAGTAAGGAACTAAATAATATATTTGAATTACTACATGAGAACCATATTAAAATAGCAATAGATGATTTTAGTATGGGAGCGACATCTCTTAATTATCTTCAGGGTAACAACTTTGATTATGTTAAATTAGATGGAGGCATAGTTAGAAACGTATTACTTAATGAGAGAACTAAAGAGATTATTGATTCTATTATTTCATTAGGAAAGACTCTTGATTATGAAGTAGTAGCTGAATATGTAGAGGATAGGGAACAGAAAGAAGCTCTTAAGGAAATGGGTTGTAACTTATATCAAGGATATTTATATTCGCCAGCTATACCAATAGAGAACTTTGCAGAATATGTTAAGCATATTAATAATTAAAATATAAAATAAAACCATTTTCGTGATTAAGAAAATGGTTTTATTTTTATTAGAAACTATATTTTATTCTATAACTAACTCTCTGACTTCAACACTTTTAATTTTTCTTGTGGCCATATATGCAAATAGGAAGAAGCAAATACATATCAATGTAATTGGAATAATAAATGTTAGTGGAGTAAAATCTGCTATAAAGTTTGTAATGCCCATTGACCTAAGAGCTAGATTTAGAAGCCTATTTGTTAATAAAATACTGAGAAAACAGCTAAGTATTGAACCAATAATTGAAACAATCAAAAATCGTATAGCAAACTGAAGTCTTAACCTATTTGATGTAAAGCCCAGTGCCTTGTATATGCCAATATGGGTTTTCTCTCGTAAAAAGGTTTTAGAGCAAACCATATGGACAACCACAAGGGCAAATATAATAGAGAAGAAGTAAATAATAACTTTCATCACATTTACTGCCAGATTAACAGGATCAGAGCCACCTAATTCTTGGGATTCAGCTTCGATTATATCTCCAAATTTTTCATTTAGAGCATCTGCAATTTCCTCTGATTTAGATGGGTCAGACAAGCTATAACCAGCCGAATATATATTTTCAATGCCTAGTTTTCTTGCGCCTTCAAGAGACATAGCAAAGCATAAACCAGTATCATTCATAGATTGATATAAACCAGAAATAATATATTCGGCTCGTTTATCATTATGAGCAACAGTAACTGTATCTCCTATATTTAGGTTAAGTTCCTCTACCACAATATCTGTTATAATAATTTCATTATCATATAGAGGGGCTCGACCTTTTGATATACCTAGAATTATTTCTGGATCTTTATAGATACAACAATATAGTTCTTCTCCATCAACAGATAAATATTTTGTACTAATATAATATTTTTTATCAATGCTACAATATTCTTCCACAGTATCTTCAAATTCTTTTAAAGTATCATCATCGATTTCTTCTTTAAAGTTAACATCAATCTCCGTATATAATTCGCCCATTGCTTGAATAGTCGATTTTGAGGTTACAGAATTACTTAAAATCATAATTGTTGTCATAAAGAAAACCAAAATAGTAACTATCATAATAAGTCCTACATATTGACGTTTATTTGAAGTAAACTGTCGGAGTGCAAGGCTTGATAACAACATTTTTTTATTAATAGGTGCGTTTATTCTACTGTCAAAATATATATCCTCTCGTCCACCTGAAAGCGCTTTTACAGGTGAAATATTTCCGATCTTCGTTGTGGCAAAGATTATAAATAATCCTGAGATAATTAAAATCCCAAGCATAACAAGTAGACTTTTACCTATAGATATATGATTTTCTGCAAGAATAGAGGTTATTGGTTGAAATACATTTCCAAATGCTTTTGTCAACGGAAAGGCAAGAAGCATACCGATTATAATTCCAATAATCTGAGCAGATAAGTACTGTATAGCAAAAATTATTTTGATTTTATAATTTGTAAATCCTTGTGATTTCATTATACCTAAGTTAACATAGTCCATCTCTATTCCAGTTGAAATTGTATGACCCATAACAATTAGTACTACTATCATTAAAAATCCTATGAAAACCATTAGTATCGAGCAAATAATATCGGGAAAGAGACTAACATAATGAATAACCATATCCTTTGATAGTGAACCAAAAGCATTATCAATAATTCCTGTTTCAAGATTAAGCTGACGCTTGAATTGGGCATCAGTAAGGGGACAGTCATCAGCCTTATATATTTCTAAAAAATGAAAAGCAGATGACATATCTTCTGTCTCGACTTGCTTACACTCATCATAAAATTTATCAAAATCTTCATCACTAATAAAAACTTGTTTCCAACCCATCATAGCAGAGCCATTTGTTGGCTCAATGACAATACCTACAATTTTCAACCTAATCTCACCTGCAATGGTTTGAGCTGTAATAGTATCACCTATATCACATTTTAGATTAGTACAAATACCTTGTGGAATGTATACTTCTCCACTTTTAAGTGGTGGTACATTATCTTCGTATCCGTCTAAGTTACTATTTAATAATTTTATCTCTGGTCTTAGCTTTTCCATAAAGTAGCTGTTTCCATCTTTGTATCCATTTACTTCAGGCGAGCCACAAGCAACAGTTGGATGAGCTTTAACATCTTTTACTAGACAGCTATTTAACACAGATTGCATAAGCTCATCGCTCTTGTTCTGCTCTTTTATGTATACATTCAGATTTCCAGCATCTACATGGTTAAGAGCATTTTCAATACTAATTTGACAATTATCTTTTAGGCTTAATATAAATGTTAATGCTGTTGAAATAAGAATCATAAGGATAATAATACTTATAAAAGAGCCTTTTTTGTGGCGTATGTTAGCTTTTATTAAGGTTAATATTTCCATAGTATCACCTACCATTCCATAGATGAAAGCCAAGCATTTACTTGAATCTCACGGCTTTTTTCTTCATCAGGATTGTAAGGAGACATAGGAAGTTCACCAATTATTTTTCCATCAGCAATATATAAAAGTCTTGTGGCACGCAAAGCAGCACGAATATCATGGGTTACCATAAGAATACTTTGGCCTGATTTATTAAGGTCAGTAAGTAAATCTAAAACCCTAGTAGTATTTTTACGATTAAGAGCACCTGTTGGTTCATCAGCAAAAAGTAACTTAGGCGTATTGATTATGGCTCTTGAGATAGCACATCGTTGTTGTTCGCCACCAGAGGCTTGCGATGGTAGATGAGTTTTAATATCTGTTAGTTCCATTTTGTCAAGTAATTCATTAGCTTTTGCCTTTACATCTATGGCAGTTTTATCTTTATTTAAATAACCAGGTACAGCTATGTTTTCAAACAAAGATAAGTTACTAATTAAGTGCATCTGTTGAAATATAAATCCAAAGTCTCTGTGGCGAAGGTTAGTAAGATTCTTTTCTTTCATAGTTACCAAGTCAGAATCGTTATATATAACCTGTCCTGAAGTTGCCCTATCCATACCACTTAACGAATATAAAAGAGTAGACTTTCCAGAACCAGAAGCCCCCATAACGATAGTAAAATCACCTTTGTAAATATCTAAATCAATATTGCTTAGTATATGATTTTGATTTCCGTTATGAGCATAGCTTTTATATAATCCTTTTGCTGATAAAATAATATCTTTCATAATAATATTCCTTTCCTAAATAAGATGTTTCATTCTAGCAAAATAAATATTAAGAAGTCCTTAAGAGATGGTGATCTACCAGTCGCTAAGTGATAATAGTATGGTAAAAAGTACTTGTATACAATTATTACCCTTCATATTATTATTAAGTAGGGTGATGACATGGGAACTGTAATACAGTTTGATAATAAGAAAAATAACGAAGAAATTAACGTTAAAAAGTACATAAAAAAAGTATCAAAATATTATTCTCTTACATCAGATGTAGTAGTGCTTACAATATTGGCAAAGCGAATGGGCTTTGAAGTATATTATACTGACAAAGAATCTATTAAGAAACTATCTGAAGAAAGCATTTATGGTATGCTTTTAAAGGACAAAACAATAGTAGTAATAGATGATTATGGCTCAGAATATTGTAGGTTAGCAATAGCATTTGAAATAGGATATTATTTAATTACAAGAGATTACATAGATGAGGAAAATAAGGCAGATACTCATCTCTTATGCAAGGATAAAAATAATAATATTATTGAACAAGCAGCATTTAAATTTGCATGTAATCTATTGTTTACAGAGCAAGCGTATAATGTTAATAAAAAAATGATAGAGCAGTACATACAAAGTTATAAAACTGAAGAGGTGTTAGAAATATTGTGTAAGAAGTATCTTACACCAGAACATGTTATAAAGAACAGATTGGAAATACAATAGTAGCTTCTAATCCGTCTATATGGTTATGCAAAGATATTTGTCCCTTCATTTGCTTAACTGTATAGTCTATAATATATAAGCCCAATCCTGATCCTTGTTCATTGCCACAATTTCTACCTCGATAAAATTTATTGAAAATAAAGGGCATATCCTCGTCTGGAATACCAGCACCAAAGTCTCTAAAATGAATGTATATATTATTATCAATAATTTCAGTATATATATTTATGCTAGTTTTAGCGTACTTTCTTGAATTATTAATTATATTTTCTGTGATTTGTATAAATCTATTTTTATCCATTAATACATTAGCTTCATAAGTTGGAATAGAAAAATTAATGTCTTCTTGCTCCATACATATTTCTTTAATTGTATCTTTTAGAAGATTGCATATTTCAACATTCTCTAGATTGATTTTCAGCTTATCCAAATCAGAGAGGGAATGAAGAAAAAGGTCGTTAGTAAGAGATGCAACTTCATCACATTTGTTGATAATTACATTTAAATATTGAGAACGCTTTTCTACAGTTCCATTAATGTTTGCTTCTAACCCTTCTGCATAGGCACGGATTGAAGCTATAGGAGTCTTAATGTCGTGAGAAAGGGTTGCTATTATAGTTTTATTATTTTCAATTGCTTGTTTTTCACAAGAACGAGCAACAGTAATTTCTTTTCTCATATGGTCAAATGCCCAAGTAAATTCTCCAAAATAATTAGACCGTTCATAATCTAGAGGTATATCAAATTTTCCTGAAGCAATATGTTTTGCATAATCTTTCATTTTATAAAAAGGATTGAGGATAGCAAAATACACATAACAAAATACTAATAAAACAAAGATAATACAGATGCCACATATTATATATATGCGATTATAAATATCAGTTTTATCAGTGTCATAATCAATGCTTTTAATATCATATTGAAGTGAATTAATCTTATCTTGAATAATTTGAAATTCATCAGGGCTATTAGTTGTTGATGACTTTGTAAGTTGTTCAATTTCATTTAGATTAACAACACATTCAGAAATATTATCGTTTATATTTTTAGGCTTTTGTACATATATAAATGATAATCCAGTAGCTATAATAATAAATATAAATGTTAATGTTATTAGAATAAGTTTTTTCTTCATATACTATTTTCCTTCATCCAACATATATCCAATACCCCAAATAGTTTTAATATACTTTGGTGATTCTGGATTATCCTCTAATTTTTCTCTAAGCCATCTGATATGAACTGTAAGTGTTGATGGTTCTACTTGGTTAAATGCACCCCATACTTCTGAAATAATATTGTTCTTTTGTAGAGCAACATTTTTATGTTCACAAAGATATGATAGTAGGTCAAATTCTTTAAGAGATAGAGAAATCTGAGAACCATTTTTACTGACAGTTCGTTTGGTTATATTAACATTAACATTTCCGAAGGTCACTATCTTTTCTTCATCTGAAAATCCATAGGTACGCCTAATAAGAGCATTTATTCTTGAAAGAAGTTCTTTAAGGGAATAAGGCTTTGAAAGATAATCATCTCCACCTATATCAAAGCCAGTAATACGGTCATCTTCGCTAGTACGGGCGCTTGCAAAGATTACAGGAACTGTAGACACGAGACGAAGTTCTTTACAGATTTCAAAACCTGTGCCATCAGGTAAGTTAATATCTAATAAGATTAAATTATATGTATTGTCAGTTAATAATGAAAATGCAGTGTCGGTATCATATGCACAGGTAACAGCATAATTATAGCTTTCAAGCATTTCTTTGATTATAAAAGAAAGGTCTTTATCATCATCTATTATAAGTATGTATTTTTGTGACATAGAAATATCCCCCTAAAAATAATGCAATATACAATGTATTCAATAACCAACACATTTATTATAATTGATATATGTTAATAATAAAAGCATTAAAAAGTAGGAGGAAATCTATATGATATATAATAATCCTATAATAAAAGGATTTTATCCAGACCCTAGTGTGTGTAAAGTTGAAAATAAATATTATCTTGTGTGTAGTTCAATGCAATACTTTCCAGGTGTTCCTTTGTTTGAAAGTGAAGATCTTGTAAATTGGAGGCAAATAGGGCATTGCTTAACTAGAAAAAGTCAGATAGAACTTGATGGAGTAAATAGTTCAGGTGGAGTATTTGCGCCAACAATTAGATATAATAATGGTCGCTTTTATATGGTTACAACCAATGATACTACTCGCAGAAACTTTTATATATGGACAGATAATATATATGGTGAATGGTCTGAACCTATATGTGTTGAACAGGATGGAATAGATCCATCTCTGTTTTTTGAAGATGGCAAAACATATTTTTTAAGTAATGGACATGATGATAGTGGTATATCTGGAGTTATTCAAAGTGAGATAGATATTGAAACGGGTAATAAACTTACACCGAGCAAAGCAATATGGCAGGGATCAGGTGGTCGTTATTTAGAAGGTCCTCATATGTATAAAATTAATGAAGAATATTATCTTGTTGCAGCAGAAGGTGGAACAGAATTCGGACACATGGTTACATATGCTAGAAGTAAATCTATACATGGAGAATTTGAAAGTTATCCAAACAACCCAGTATTAACAAATCGTAACTTAGGAGGATTTGAAATACAAGGAGTTGGTCATGGAGACTTAGTCCAAGACAAATATGGAAACTGGTTTATTATACATTTAGGATTTCGCCAAATAGGACAGTGGGTACCATTTCATCATCTTGGAAGAGAAACATTTCTTACTCCAGTTACATTTAGTGAAGATGGTTGGTTTACAGCAGGACATAATGGAACGGTTGTAGGTAGCTTTGATATTCAAGGAGATTTTATTCAAGAAGAAAAGATGTGCTATACATTTGAAAATACTGAATGGGATATTGACTGGTGTCATATTAGACATCCAAAGGAATCAAATTATATATTTGGATATGATAGTCTTACATTAAAAGGCACAGATATTACACTTGATGATGTAGATAGTCCTACATTTATTGGTATACGTCAAAAGGATTTTGTAGCAGAGATTTCATGTAATATAAATGTTACTAATGGAGAAGCTGGAATAACATTATTTATGGATGAGAATCATCATTATGATTTAGCGGTTCGTAATATTGATAATAAATACCAAGTAATTAAAAAACTTAATATTGGAGATATTAAATCTATAGAAAGTGTGGTTGATATAGAAAATATTAATAATACAAAACTTGTTATCGATGCAGACAATCTGTACTATAATTTCTATATAGAAAGAGATGGAGATAGGGTAGAACTTGGTAAGGCACAGACAAAATATTTATCATCAGAAGTAGCAGGAGGCTTTACAGGAGTAATAATTGGATTGTATACTGTAGGGAACAACAGTAAGGCAGAATTCACTCAATTTAAATGCGAATATTTATAATTTATAAGGGTTTATTAAAGTATAGGAGAATAAATTATGACTTTAGAGGCAAACGGAATAGAATTGTATTATGAGAAGCAAGGCAAAGGCCCTGACCTTATAATGTTGCATGGTAATGGTGAAACTCATAGCATATTTAATACCTCTATAGATGTACTTAAAGATTATTTTACTGTATATGCAATAGATACTAGAGGTCATGGACAAAGTTCGCTAGTGAATGAATATCATTATGAGGACATGGCAGAAGATATATATTGCTTTGCTAATCAGCTTGAATTAGACAGACCTATATTATATGGGTTTAGTGATGGTGGAATAATAGGAATATTACTTGCAATTAAGTATCCGGAATTATTTGAAAAAATAATTATAAGTGGGGTGAATACAACTCCAGAAGGAATGAAGAAAGGTTGGTTAATCTTATTTAAGATAATATACTTTTTCACGAGATCAGCCAAATTCAAACTAATGATTAGTGAACCTAATATATCTAATGATATGCTAGGAAAGATAGTGACCCCAACATATATAACAGCAGGGGATAAAGACCTTATAAGTAAAGAACATATTGAAAATGTACATAATAATATTTCTAATAGTACATTGAAGATATTTGAAAATGAGGATCATGGAAGTTATATTATAAATAGTGATAAGATAGGTAAATACATAATAGAAGTATGTGATATTAATAATTAAATACAAACAAAAATGATATATTTTAGAGGTAAATTCAAAATCCTAAAACATATCATTTTTTATTTTATATTATAGGCTTTGCCTATAATCACATTCGCTGTTTGTTGTCTTATAAATATTTCTTAAGTGTATCAACCATGTTTAATTGCTCCCAAGGAAGATTAAGGTCGTTACGTCCAAAATGTCCATAAGCAGCAGTTTGTTTGTAGATAGGTCTTCTAAGATCTAACATTTTAATGATTCCTGCTGGTCTTAAGTCAAAGTTTTCACGGATAATATCAACAAGATTACTATCAGATACTTTACCAGTTCCAAATGTATCAACCATTATTGAAGTAGGTTTAGCAACACCTATAGCATATGATAATTGAATTTCACATTTATCAGCTAATCCAGCAGCAACAATGTTCTTAGCAACATAACGTGCAGCATAAGCTGCTGAACGGTCAACCTTAGTACAATCCTTACCAGAGAAAGCTCCACCACCGTGACGAGCATATCCACCGTAAGTATCAACAATTATCTTACGTCCTGTAAGACCACTATCTCCGTGAGGTCCACCGATTACAAAACGTCCAGTTGGATTGATAAAGAACTTAGTGTTATCGTCTATTAATTCAGTAGGTAAAATTGGATCAAACACATATTTCTTAATGTCAGCATGAATTTTTTCTTGAGTTACTTCTTCATCATGTTGAGTTGATAATACAACAGCATCTAAACGAACAGGTTTGCCATTTTCATCATATTCAACAGTGACTTGTGTTTTACCGTCTGGTCTTAAATAAGATAAAGTACCATTTTTACGAACCTCTGTTAATTTAAGAGAAAGTTTGTGAGCAAGTGAGATAGGATAAGGCATATATTCCTCAGTTTCATTTGAAGCGAAACCAAACATCATACCTTGATCACCAGCACCAATAGCTTCAATCTCTTCATCAGACATAGTATTTTCTTTTGCTTCAAGTGCTTTATCAACACCCATAGCAATATCAGTTGACTGCTCATCTAAACTTACGATAACACCACATGTATCACAATCAAAACCAAATTTGGCACGATCATAACCGATTTCTCTTACAGTCTCACGAACAGTTTTTTGAATGTCTACATAAGCATTAGTAGTGATTTCTCCCATTACTAATACTAGACCAGTTGTTATAGCAGTTTCACAAGCAACACGACTCATAGGGTCTTGTGCAAGTAATGCGTCTAAGACAGCATCAGATATTTGGTCACACATTTTGTCTGGGTGGCCTTCTGTAACTGACTCAGAAGTAAATAATAATTTTTCCATGATTTTCCTCCTAGGTAATAGCATATAGCTAAGTGAAGATACTTCTTAAATTAAAGTAATAAAAAAATCCGATAATAATCGGATTTGAATAGTTGTATGTTCAAATCCTCTTATTGCTCGATGATATATGCATATCAATTCGCTCAGGTTGGCACCTTCCATCTAGTGGGGTTGCCGCGGCTTCAAAGTCCCTTATGACTCCACCGCTCTGAATAAGAGAAGTATCTTTAATAAATGTTTACAAAAATAGGATACTATATGTTAATTCTATAGTCAATAGGAGATTAAGTTTTAATTGCAGATTTATAAAAATTTTAGAAATAGATATGTGGTTGTATGTTATACTATAAGAAAATATTTAACGAATGGTGGCATTATAATGGTCAAAAAATTAAAATTTATTGTTATACCACTTGTGCTATTGCCTTTCTTTCTTATATTTTTAGCAGTATTAGTAACCAGCAATAGTTATTTAACATCTGCTTATGGAAGAAATGCAGAATTAGATGATATATCAAAATTTAGCAATCCAGCACAAATAGCTAATTCTTTGACTTCAGAGGTATATGGTCAGTTAAAGGCAATAGCAAAGGATAATCCTCAAAAACTAGAGGAGATAGAATATTTAGATGAATTAAATAAAGAACTGTCGGAATCTAATTCTTATATAGTAGTTAGAAAAGCAAGTGAATTATTATATTGTGAGGATTCTCGTTTTAGTGATGAATTATTTAGCAAACTACCTGATTATTGGGATGGAGATGTAGATGCAGGAATAGATTTATATATATATGAACCAGATGCATATTATATAAAGCAACTTAACTTTACTACATCAGATGAAGAAAAGGCTAGTATATTTATATTAACTTATTTGGGGGATGTAACTCCACAATTTAAGAAAATTTTATTTAAGATGGCTGTTGTAATTGCAATGGTTCTTACTTTAGTTAGTATGTTTATTTCTTGGTATATGTATTGGGAATTTATTCGCCCCATTAATGCATTGAAAGAAGGAACCAATTATATTAAGGATGGTAACCTAGAAAAAGATGTAGAAGTAATGAATGAAGATGAGATAGGGGATTTGTGTCATTCTTTTAATGAAATGAGAGTTAAGCTTAAGGATTCCATAGATGCAAGAATAAAATATGAGCAAAATAACAGAGAATTAATCAGTAATATATCTCATGATTTAAAAACTCCTATTACAGCAATTAAGGGATATGTAGAAGGTATTATGGATGGAGTTGCAGATACTCCAGAGAAGATGGATAAATATATTAAGACAATCTACAATAAAACTATAGAGATGGATTATCTTATTAATGAGTTAGGTGTATATAGTAAGTTAGATAATAACGCAATACCATATAATTTTAGAAATGTGAATGTTGATTCTTATTTTTCAGATTGTATTGAAGATATACAGATTGATCTAGAATCAAAAGGAATAGAGTTAGCGTATTTTAATTATTGCGATAAGGATGTTAAGATAGTAATAGATCCAGAGCAGATACGAAGAGTAATTGGCAATATAGTGATTAATGCGGCTAAATATAATGATAAGTCAAAAGGTCGTCTTAATATACGACTAAGAGAAGTTGGAGATTTTGTTAATATTGAAATTGAAGACAATGGAAAAGGAATAAGTGAGGAAGATTTACCAAACATCTTTAATAGAACATATAGAGGTGATGCCTCTAGAAATTCTTCTACTGGTGGAAGTGGATTGGGACTTTCAATTGCTAAGAAGATAATAGAAGAACATGGTGGACAGGTTATAGCGTCTAGTAAATTAGGAGTAGGAACAACCATTAATTTTAGTCTTAAAAAATATAAGGAGAATTCTGATGAGTAAAATATTAATTGTTGAAGATGAACAAAGTATTGCTGAATTAGAGAAAGATTATCTTGAACTAAGCGGATATGAAGTTAGTATCGAGAATGATGGAACATCAGGTCTTGAAAAAGCACTTAATGATAACTATTCTTTAATTATTCTTGATTTAATGCTTCCAGGTATGGATGGATTTGAAATATGTAAGAGAATTAGAGAAGTTAAAAATATTCCTGTTATAGTAGTATCTGCTAAGAAAGATGATGTAGATAAGATAAGAGGTCTTGGATTAGGTGCAGATGATTATATTACAAAACCATTTAGCCCTAGTGAATTAGTTGCTAGAGTTAAAGCACATTTAAATAGATATGATAGATTAGTTGGTGCTAATGCAGAGGATAATGAGACTTTAGAGATAAGAGGAATTAGAATTGATAAAACTGCAAGAAGGGTGTATATTAATGACGAAGAGAAACAATTTACATCTAAGGAATTTGATCTTCTAACTTATTTGGCTTCTAATCCTAATAGAGTATTTACTAAGGATGAGTTGTTTAGTGCTATATGGGATATGGATGCAATAGGTGATATAGCTACAGTAACAGTTCATATTAAGAAGATTAGAGAGAAGATAGAGTATGATACAAGTAATCCTCAATATATAGAGACGATTTGGGGAGTAGGATATAGATTCAAAGTATAATAGTACGTGAGGACCTTTGAAACTCGCATGAAAGTGAAAATGATGAGTTGTGTGTTTGAAGGTAACTTTAGTAAAACAAAATATATATTAAATAAAATGATAAATAATTCTTTTGAGGTAAAATATGAATGAATATGAGATTATAAATGTTTTTGTACAAAAACTAGAGAGTTTGGGCTATCCTAGTGATTCTATAGCTATAGAATATAAAATACCCAAAACTTCAAGATACGCTGATATTGTAATTTTTGATAGATACACGAACAAAATTATGATGTTATTTGAAATAAAAATATCGAAAGAGGATTCAAACAAAGATAGGATAAAGAATTATGCAAAAGAACAACTAGAAATATACATAAATAATTTAGACAATCCTCAATTGCTTGCCTATGTAGTAATTGCAAAAAATATAAATGACTTTGAAATATATCCTTTTAATATTGACAATGATAATGGAAAAAGATGGATTACTTTCAAATAGCATGTTGGATGAGTGCGACTATAGTTATATTGATAACTGTACTTGATGTTTGTGGTAAAATTAATATTTCGGCTACACAGTTAGGCTTGATAGGTGTTTCAATAGCACTAATAATTATGCCGTTTGCGAGAAAGTTAAAAATATTAGGTGTAGAATTCGAGAGATTAACTGCAGATAAAAAAGAAGGTAAAGAAGAATAAAGGGATATAAAAAATAGTAAAAATATAGAAATATTTACTGATATGTTAAGAAATATGTATGTTAGGAAGGCATGTTATGTTTACAGAAGAAGAGATAGTCGCAGTTTTTAATAAGAATGAGTTAAAAGTTGGTTTGAAAAAATATGTAGAAATTATGGATTGTTTTCAGAAAGTAGATGTTTCAAAAGATAAGGAATTTCAGAGATTGTATAATCATTTTTATCGTGTGAGGCAACGAAAACCAGAATTTTATCAGATGTATTATAGCTATATGGAAAAAATGAAAGGTGATTCAGATACTATTTCTTTTGAAGATATTTTTTATTATATTCAAAAGGAAACTAATCATTGTGAAGTTTCTTTTAGTAGTAAGTTATTAGCAACATTGAATCCTAATAAACCAGTTTGGGATAAATTTGTTTTGGAGAATTTGGGTATAAAAACAATATATCCATCAGCAGATAATAGAGAGCAGAAAATTGTAGAAGCATATAATCAGATATGTAAATGGTACAAAAACTTTTTGGTTAGAGAGGAATCAAATCTGATTTTAGAAATTTTTGATAAGGAATTTCCAAATTTAAATATAACGGATACAAAGAAAATAGATTTATTTCTTTGGCAACATAGAAAAAAAGATAGTATATAAAAACAAGGAGATTTATTATTTATGAAAGTTAAGATATTACATGAAGATGCAGATATTATAGTATGCATTAAACCACATGGAATGCCATCACAAAGTGATAAAAGCATAGATGAAGATATGGTTAGTTATATAAAGAATTATATTTTTGAAAGACAAGAATCTAGTGACGAACCATATGTAGCAATAACTCATAGATTAGATAGACCAGTTGCAGGTGTTATGGTATTTGCTAAGAACAAAGCAGCGGCAGCAGATTTGAACAGACAGATAGAAGAAGGTAGTGTTTGCAAATATTATCAAGCTATATTAACTGGAGAACTGCCAGATTGGCAAGGAACACTTATTGATTATATGGTTCATGATAAGAAAAACAATGTGTCTAAGATAGTATCTAAGGACACAGAAGGTGCTAAGTTAGCAGAACTTGATTATGAAGTACTTGATGTATATGAGACTGATGAAGGTATATTGTCATATGTACTTATTCAATTAATAACTGGAAGACATCATCAAATAAGAGCTCAGGTTGCGGCAAGAAATGCTGGAATATGGGGAGATACAAAATATAATAATAAGTTTAAGAATGCTAAGAAAGGATATAAACAAATTGGATTATATTCTACTAGATTAGAATTTACTCACCCAACAACTAAAGAACCTATGGTTTTCAAAAATGAACCAGAAGGTGATGCATTTGATGTTATTGAAATGGAAGATTTTTAGAATATAGTTGTTAAAATATCGCATACTATTATCACGGATAAAAATAATAATTAGTAGGTGATGATATGAGAGAAAACATTTATACGAGTTTAATTATATTAGGAATTGTAATAGGAATATGTTTAGGAATAACATATATACTGCCCATTGCAATTCCTTTTTTGATTGCATTATTAATAGGAAAATTGATACATCCTATAGCAAAAACCATAGAAGAAAAAGTTAAGATAAAAAGAGGAATAGTAACAGCTATAGTAATAATTATTTCTATTATAATTCTTATGGTTATATTAAGATTAATATTGCTTCAAATACTTCCCCAAGTAGAAAAATTTATAGGTTATTTCCCTTTTTATAGGGAAAAGGTAAATGAGATGTTTTGTAATGGTTGCACAATAATTGATAATGGACTTAATCTAACAGCAGGACAAACTTTATTGTATTTTAGTGAAAATGCTTCCTCATGGGGAGGTAATTTTACAGAAAAAATGTTTTCGTTTATAACTACACTATCAAAGCAAACATTTGCAAATACATTTTCGCTCTTAGTTGCAGTGATGATTATGATTACCTCTACTATTTATTTTGTTAGAGATTATGAGAAAATAAAAGAAGCCCTTAAGAAAACAACGTTGTTTGACTATATTAATGAATTTTATTGCAACATAATTAAAGTGCTGGGAGTATATATAAAGGCACAGTTTATTATAATGTTTTTTAATATAATAATATGTGGAATAGGATTATTTTTGGCGCAAAACTCTTATTATATATTAATAGCAATTATTATAGGAGTTATAGACGCATTGCCTATACTAGGAGCTGGAACCATTATTATACCATATGGAATATACTACATGATCACAGGAGATTTTACTAAGGTATTAATATTTGTTGCAATGTATGTTGCCTGTATATTTGTAAGGCAAATAGTAGAACCACGAGTAATAGGAAAGCAGATTGGAGTAACACCATTAGTAACAATTATTATGATGTATGCAGGATATAAAGTATTTGGTGTACTAGGGTTTATATTAGGTCCTATGGGATTTATGATAGGTAAACAAATATATATGTGCATTATGACAAATCTTAAGGACGTGCATTGCAAAAGCTGATATGTTAGGTTAATATTAACAAAAGAGGTTCGGGAGGAAATACAAATGTACAAAAAAATGAAGAAACAAATGGCAACAACTATAATAGTTATTGTTGCTATTTGTGTAGTTGCAATAGTTGCAATGGGAGTAATGGTATCGGGAGAGATATATAATGAAATTGACCGTGTAGATATTAATGAGGTGAAAGACTATCAAATTGGTTCTAGAGGTGGTGTAAATGCTAGAAGTAAAGTAACTGCTATTCTTGATTATTTCGGAACTGATGATGAGGGATATTATTATATAATTCCGTATGGCGAAGATCAGTATATTGGAATGTATGTAGAGAATTCTTTGCATGAGAAAGCAGATGTGATTGCTGAGGAAACTTATGATTATTTGGTAGGAGATAGGGATACTATAGATGCTTATATACAAACACGAGGAACTGTTTATAGAATGGATGAAGTTTGTTATGAATATTTTCAAGATTGGTTTGTAGAGACCGAATATTTAGGTGGTAACTCATTAGAATTAATTGATAAATATACAGTAGACTATTTATATGTTGTAGAGTCTGTAGGATTATTTCAACTTAGCAATAATTTAATTCTTGCTGGTGGAGGCTCAATAATAATATTAGTAATAATGATACTTGTTATAATAATTATGCCGGTAGGCTCAATAAAAAAAGTTAAGAAATACATTGCTAATAATGGATTAATGTTAGAAGCTGTTGAGAGCGACTATATGAATGGATTAAGATTAAACGGAAAATATGTATTCGGTAGAAAATATGTATTTTATCCAAGTTGGTTCAAGATTCGTATTGTAGAAAGTAGTGATGTTATATGGATATATAAACATTTACAAGTGACAGAACATAGTGTGTATGGAATAAAGACACACACAACATCAGACCATAGTGTTTTTGTAAAACTTAGAAGTGGTAAATGTATTGCTATTAGTTCAAAGAATGATTCCCATTCAGATGATATAGTAATGGCGTTGAATAAATTATATCCTTGTGCTTTTGCAGGATGGAGTCAAGAATTACAAACCTTATGTTCAAAAAATTACCCAGAACTAATTAGGTTAGTAGATGAAAGAAGAAGGGGAATATTATAGATAATAAGTATTTTATACTTGAAATGTAAGGATTTGAGACTTATAATAGTTTGGAATATATATAATAAGGAGAATCACAGATGGCTAAGGACAAAAAGTTAGTAGAAGCAATCACATCTATGGATGAAGATTTTGCACAATGGTATACAGATGTTGTTAAAAAAGCAGAGCTTATTGATTATACAAGTGTTAAAGGATGCATGGTAATTAAGCCGGCAGGTTATGCTATATGGGAGTTAATACAAAGTCAATTAGATGCTAGATTCAAAGCAACAGGGGTAGAGAATGTGTATCTACCAATGTTTATTCCTGAAAGCTTATTACAGAAAGAAAAGGATCATGTTGAAGGATTTGCACCAGAGGTAGCATGGGTTACACATGGTGGACTTAATCCGTTACAAGAAAGATTATGTGTAAGACCTACATCAGAGACGTTATTCTGTGATTTTTATAAAAATGAGATTCAATCATATAGAGATTTACCAAAGGTATATAATCAATGGTGTTCAGTTGTTCGTTGGGAGAAAGAGACAAGACCTTTCTTACGTTCAAGAGAATTCTTATGGCAAGAAGGACATACAGCACATGCAACAGCTAAAGATGCAGAGGATAGAACAATTCAAATGCTTAATGTATATGCAAATTTCTGTGAAGAAATATTAGCTATGCCTGTTGTAAAGGGTAAGAAAACAGAGAAAGAAAAATTTGCAGGAGCAGAATCAACTTATACAATAGAAGCATTAATGCATGATGGTAAAGCTCTTCAATCAGGAACAAGTCATAACTTTGGTGATGGTTTCGCTAAAGCATTTGGAATTCAATATACAGATAATGAGAACAAGTTACAATATGTTCATCAAACATCTTGGGGTATGACAACTAGATTAATTGGTGCCATTATTATGGTACATGGTGATGACAGTGGCCTTGTATTACCACCAAGAGTTGCGCCAGTTCAAGCAATGGTAGTTCCAATTATGCAGAAAAAAGAAGGCGTGTTAGAGAAAGCTGAAGAAGTTAGGGCAAGTATTGCTGCTACTGGAGTAAGGGTTAAGACAGATGATAGTGATAAGAATCCAGGTTGGAAATTCAGTGAGCAGGAGATGAGAGGTATCCCTGTAAGAATTGAATTAGGACCAAAGGATATAGAGGCAAATCAAGCAGTAATTGTAAGAAGGGATACTAGAGAAAAGATTACTGTAAGTTTAGATAATGTAGCTGAAGAAGTAGCAAAATTAATGGATATTATACAAGTTGATATGCTTAATAGGGCTAAAGAGCATAGAGAAAATAATACTCATGTAGCTTCTGACTGGAATGAATTCACAGATGTATTAGAGAAGAAACAAGGCTTTATCAAAGCAATGTGGTGTGGAGAGACAGCTTGTGAAGAAGCTATCAAAGAAGAGTCAGGAGCAAGTACACGATGTATGCCATTTGAACAAGAGCAGATAGGTAGTGTATGTGTTCATTGTGGTAAGCCAGCAAAATCAATGGTTTACTTTGGAAAAGCATATTAGTAATAATTATTAAGGGAGTGGATACACTCCCTTAAAATATAACCAGATTTATGTAGGGTGGTGAGAAAGCATGAAAATAAGTATGCCTGAAAATGCAAGATATATAATAGATACATTAATTAAAAATGGATATGAGGCTTATATTGTAGGTGGCTGTGTAAGGGATTCAGTACTTGGTAAAAAACCAAGTGATTGGGATATTACTACATCGGCTACACCAGAAGAAACAAAGTCTTTATTTAAACGAACAATAGATACTGGTATAGAACATGGAACAGTAACTATTATGATGGATAAGGAAGGTTATGAAGTAACAACCTATAGAATAGATGGAAAATATGAGGATCATAGAAGACCTAAAGATGTTGAATTTACAAAAAGTTTAGAAGAAGATTTGAAAAGAAGAGATTTTACAATAAATGCAATGGCATACAATGACGTAGAAGGTGTAATTGATAAATTTGGAGGTATTTCAGATCTTGATAATCACATAATAAAATGTGTAGGTAATGCAGAGGAAAGATTTGATGAAGATGCATTAAGAATACTAAGAGCCATTAGATTTTCAGCCCAACTAAACTTTACTATAGAAGAAAATACAAGAAAAGCAATTAGTAAAAAAGCTATATATTTAAAGGATATTAGTGCAGAGAGAATACAAGTAGAACTTACAAAATTATTAGTATCTGATTATCCTGAAAAACTAATCGAAGGATACAATCTTGGGGTTACAAAAATTGTATTACCAGAGTTTGATAAGATGATGGAAACTCCTCAAAATAATCCTTATCATATATATAATGTGGGCGAACATACAATTGCTGTAATTAAGTCAATTGAGCCGACTCCTATACTAAGATGGGCAGCATTATTACATGATGTAGCTAAACCTTGTACAAAGGTAGTAGGGGAAGATGGAATAGATCATTTTTATGAACACCAGCAAAAGGGTTCATATATGGCAGAAGATATATTAAAGAGAATGAAAATGGACAATCATACTATTAGTAGGGTTAAGAGAATAATAAAATGGCATGATTTCGGTATATTTGAAGTTCCTAAAATAAGGTCCTTTAGAAAATCTTTAAGTAAAATGGGAGCAGATTTATTTGAGGATTATGTAAAAATTAAAAGGGCTGATATTGCAGGACAAAGTGATTATAAAAGAGAAGAAAAGATTAATATACTTGAAGTTATGGAAACAATGTATTTTAAGATAATTAGTGAACAACAATGTTTGTCAGTAAAAGATTTAGACATTGATGGTAAACAATTAATAGAACTAGGAATATCACCAGGGCCTAATATGAAAATTATTTTGAACATATTATTAGAAAGTGTATTAGAAAATCCAGAGTATAATACATTTTCATGGTTATCAAATAAAGCAGTAGAGATTAATAGCACCTTATAAATTAATATTAGTAATGTTTTTGGTTGCCCCTTCATATTATTAAAGAGAACTTTGAGAGATGGAGGGGTATATTTGTCTGAGAAAATGTCAGAAGTATTTGAAAAATATGATATGCATATTAACGGAACAAAAAGAGTTAGAGGTTCTATAGTGTGCTATACCGATAAAGGCATAAGACAGATTGTTAAACTATTAGATAGTGAAAATAAGCTGGCAAAGGAACATACCTTAAAGGAGGAACTATATAAAAAAGGTTTTTGTAAAATTGATAGATACATAGTAAATACAGATGGGGAATTATGTACCTATGACAGATATGGAACTCCATATGTTGTTAAGGAATTTTATGAAGGTGTAGAATGTGATTTACAAAGTGAAGAGGATATTAAAAAGACAATTAGAAATCTAGCTAGACTTCATATTGTAGGACGAGAAATTGAATGTTTTGGCAATGGGGATATATTAAGAACTGTTAAAAATATTGAAAAGCATAATAGAGAGTTAAAGAGGGTTAGAGCTTATATAAAGGGGGTAACTAATAAGCAGGAATATGAATTATCATATATATCATGCTTTGATGAATTTTATAAAGTTGCAGAAGAAACTCATAAAATGTTTTTAAATAATGGTTTGGATAGTAGTAATAAAAGAATGGGAATATGTCATGGTACTTATAATTATCATAATGTTGTTATAAATGGTGATAATGTGGCAACAATAAATTTCAATAAATTCATAGTAGATAATCAATTAAATGATTTATATCAATTTATCAGGAAATTAATGGAGAAAAGTAATTACTCTGTAGACCTTTTAAAAATTGCCATTGAGGAGTATAATAAAGAGATTCCATTTGACATAGAAGACTATGAGTATATATACTTATTATTTAGGTATCCAGAAAAATTTTGGAAGATTTCTAATTATTATTTTAATACTAAGAAAACATTTATATCACCAAAGAATCTGGATAAACTAAATACTATTATTGAACAGTCGGAGATAAGAAATTCTTTTCTGGAAGAATATAAGCATATATACGGACTTAACATTTAAAATAATTAATACATAATTATAAAATTATCAGGAGGACAAAAGATGAGAAATATAAGATTAATTATACTAAGTTTAATATTAGTAATATTATGCCTTTCTGGATGTACAAATACAGATAATATGGAACAAATAGATAGCGATGATGTTGTAATAAATCTTGAGCCAATTAAGATGGTTGCAATAATAAAACAAATAAATTTAGAGAATAATCAAATAAATTTCATAGGCATTGATGATGGAAAAGAGTATACTCTAGGATATAGCGGTGGCGTAGATGTTACAGATAAGTATGATGAAATAATATCAGCTACAACATTAAAATTAGGGCAGGTAGTAGATGTAAGTTATAATGCATCTAACAATAAATTGGTATCGATACATCTTAATGAGGAATCATGGGAATATAGCAAAGAATCAAAGATTAAAATAGATGTTAATAACAATGTAATTAGGTCAGCAAACCATGAGTACAAATACGATAGTAATTTACTAGTGTTTTCAGATGAAGAAGTTATTGGATTAACAGAACTTTGCTTAGAAGATGAAGTTACAGTTAGAGGGTACAAAGGAAAGTTATGTTCCATAACAGTCGATTATGGACATGGATATGTATTATTAACAGATTATGATACTTATATTGATGGAATGATTGAAATAGGATATGATGTTATAGTTCCTGTTACTGAATCTATGTTGTTAACAGTAAGAGAAGGGGACTATAAATTACAGATAACTAAGGGTAACAATACAGGTTACAAAAACATACAAGTAGTTAAGAACCAACAAGTAGAAGTTAGTCTTAAGGAATTACAGATAGAACCAGTAAGTAAGGGAATAATTAAATTTAATATATTGCCAGAGGGAGCTAGAGTATATATTGATGGTGAGCTTATTGATCAAACTTTGGATTATGAAACAATATATGGTTTACACAGAATAAAAATATTTGCAGATGGATATACCTCATATTCAGGATATTTTAGAGTAAGCGAAGCATATAAAATAAGAGAATATTCTCTAGTTATAGAAAGCACAGATGAGATCGCTACAGAGGAGGATGATATATCTGACTCTACACTTACAAATAATAAGGTTAATATTAATGGACCTATTGGTGCGTTTTTATATGTAGATGGTAAATATATTGGAGAAACCCCTTCAAGCTTTGTAAAAACTGTAGGAAGTCATACAATTACTCTAACCAAAGTGGGTTATATTACTAAAAGTTATACAATAACATGCATAGATAATGGACAAGATGACGATTATTCTTATGAGGAATTGACATTAATTTCAGATTTGGTAGAATAGAAGATATTTTTTAGGAGGACAAACATGAACTATAAGAAGATTTATGAAGAATGGACAAGTAATCCATACTTTGATGAAGATACTAAGGCAGAATTAAATAATATTGTAAATGATGATAATGAAATTAAAGAAAGATTCTATGCCGACCTAGAGTTTGGTACAGCAGGACTTAGAGGAATTATAGGTGCAGGAATCAATAGAATGAATATATATGTAGTGCGCCGTGCTACACAAGGTTTAGCAAATTATATAATAGCTCAAGGTGGTGCATCAAGAGGTGTTGCCATAGCATATGACTCAAGAAGAATGTCACCAGAGTTTGCAAATGAAGTAGCAGTTTGTCTTGCGGCAAATGGAATTAAGGCATATAGATTTGAATCCCTTAGGCCTACTCCAGAATTATCTTTTGCAGTTAGACATTTAGGATGTATTGCTGGTATTAATATAACAGCAAGCCACAATCCACCTGAATATAATGGATATAAAGTATATTGGGAAGATGGTGCTCAGATTACACCGCCTCATGATACTGGTATTATGACAGAGGTAAAAGCTATAGAGGACTTATCAACTTGTAAAACAATGAGCATTGAGGAAGCTGAAGGAGCAGGACTATATGTATCAATTGGTAAAGAAGTTGATGATGCTTATATTGCAGAGCTTAAGAAATTGGTTATTCACCAAGATAGTATAGATGCAGTAGGCAAAGATCTTAAGATTGTATATACTCCATTACATGGAACAGGAAATATTCCTGCAAGAAGAATTCTTAAGGAGTTAGGATTTGAAAATGTATATGTTGTAGCTGAGCAAGAACTTCCAGATGGAGAATTCCCAACAGTTAGTTATCCTAATCCAGAAGCAGCAGAAGCATTTACACTTGCATTAAAGCTTGCAAAAGAAGTAGATGCAGATTTAGTATTAGCAACAGATCCTGATGCAGATAGACTTGGTGTATATGTTAAGGATAGTAAGTCTGGAGAATACATAACATTAACAGGAAATATGTCAGGTTGTTTATTGGCAGATTACGAAATAAGTCAAATGAAGGCGGTAAATAGTTCATTACCAGAAGATGGTGCCCTTATTAAGACAATAGTAACATCTAATCTAGCTGATGAGATTGCAAAGGTATATAACATAGACTTAATAGAAGTTCTTACAGGATTCAAATATATTGGACAGAAGATGCTTGATTTTGAAGAAAGTGGCAAAGGTCATTACCTATTTGGATTTGAAGAAAGCTATGGTTGTTTGATTGGTACTCACGCAAGAGATAAAGATGCAATTGTAGCAACAATGGCATTATGTGAGGCAGCAGCATATTATAAGACTCAAGGTAAGACCTTATGGGATGCTATGATTGATATGTATGATAAGTATGGCTATTGTATAGATGATATTCAAACAATAACTCTTAAGGGTATAGAAGGATTAGCTAAGATTCAAGAAATACTTGATACGCTTAGAGATAATACACCAACTACTGTTGGAAAATATGAAGTATTATCAGCTAGAGATTACAAGCTAGATACTATTAAGAATATGAAGACTGGTGAAGTAACTTCAACAGGATTACCATCATCAAATGTATTATATTATGATTTAAGTGAAGATGCATGGTTATGTGTAAGACCTTCAGGAACAGAGCCTAAAGTAAAATTCTACTATGGAGTTAAAGGTACTAGCTTAGAAGAAGCTAATGCACTTTCTGAAGAACTTGGACAAAAAGTATTAGAGATGATTAATTCAATGTTATAGATTTATATAAGATAATTAAAGTGGTATGACTGCCGTATGGTGGTTGTACCACTTTTCGTTAAATTAGTTAGAAATCTGCATAGCCGAACAGTAACTCAAATTAACATTTTAATTACTACTTAATATATAATTGTACAATGTCAACAAAGAAAATTGCGAAGTTGACATGTCAAAAAAATTGACGAATGTAATGATTAATTGTAAAATGGTTAAAAGTTACAATACTATTAAATCATGAATATGTGAGTGGAGGATAAGGAGATGGGAGAATACAGTAGCATAACATTAGATAGGGATAGAGCATTTGATATAAATAACCTAAATGAATTACTTACACAAGGAAAGGCGATTCTAACAGAAGCTATATCTATAAATGAAAAGATGGAAACTAGTATTGGAAAGATTTCATCAGTATACAATGAAATTGATGGGGAATATAAGGTAGAAGCATTAGGATTAGATATTAGTAACCTAGCAGGCACCCTTGTAAAAGATAATTATCAAAATACTATAGATCGAATGGATGGTATACTTAGTAAACTCATTAATGACATACCATCTTATGATAACAGTCTCTCCCAAAGTATGGATAGTTTACAAGAAGTATTGAATGCAGTTAAAGGAAGAATAGCAGGACTACAAGCACTATTAACAACAGGAGATATAGACTTAAGCTATGAACAGTTTAAAAATCGTCTAGAAGGATTAAAGGCTGGATGGGAAGCGACAACACAGAATCTGGCAGATTTACTTGCTGAAATAGAAAGTGATATGTATGGAGTAACTGTAAGTGCAGTACAGTACAGTTGTGACCCAGTTAACCTCTCTACAGGAAACTTTGTGTATGATCATAATGACATAAAAATAGGTGGGGAGATACCATTATCATTTCATCGCTACTATAACTCAAAAGACAATAGTAAAGGAAGCATGGGACGATGCTTCCTTTATAACTATGAAATAAAGCTTGAAAAAGAAGAAGAAAAAGTAACCATTACTATGGAAGATGGTCAAAGAAAAACATTTAGATACAAAGATGGTATATATATAGGGCAGAATTCGGCATTAGAAGAACTAAAAAAGGTAGATGATGAGTTCTGTCTTATTATGCAAGGTGGATATAGATGGAGTTTTAATGAAGATGGATATTTAACTAGAGGAGAAGATAGAAACGGAAAAGGTATTACATTTTCACATAATGAAGATGGACAACTAACAAAAGCTAAGACGGATAATGAAACATTCCTTATATATAGTTATAATGAAAAAAATCAGTTAATAGAAGTAATAGACCATACAGGAAGAAA
>JAVBSN010000017.1:0-42526 GCA_031547045.1 Lachnospiraceae bacterium | reverse complement strand
TGCAAAAAATAATCTATCTTCATAATCTGCGCCAAGCCATTTAACATCTTCTATAATAGAATTAACAAATTCACTTTTTTCTTTTGTTGGATTGGTATCATCAAATCGTAAATTAAATTCTCCATTATACTTCTTTGCTAATCCTGAATTAAGGATAATTGACTTAGCATGTCCTATGTGTAGATAACCATTTGGTTCTGGTGGAAACCTAGTAACAATCTTAGCATATTTTCCTTCTTCTAAATCTTTATCAATAATCTGTTCAATAAAATTCTTAGACACTTCGTTTTCCATGTTAATACTCCTTGTTAGCATTGTTCAAAATTAATTATATCTTAACATAAATACTGATATTACGCAACAAAACACCTAATCATTGCTATGTAATTTTCTGCATATATTTTATAAAAAGAAATTAATAAAATCTATAGTTACAAAAAAGTATAATATGCTATAATAAATATAGAAATAGGAGTAACCGCCCACAAAGTGGTTAACCTCTAGTAGTTACAAAATACCTACCTAGACTGGTCAAGTACAAAGGTAGGTATTTTTATCTTCGCTTGTTGTTCCTATCTATATAGGCAAGTATGGGCGGCTACCACCATGTACACAATTACTCCATTAATACATAATTACATATAGTTTAATAACATTTAATAAAAAGCAAATAAATTTTATGCATATTTACTTTTTATATTTTGAACAATAATTATAGGGTATAGATTAATTTCTATACCCTATTTTTACGATTTTACTGTAAATATAATTTCTATTCTGTGTAAAAACCTGTGTAAAATCCTATTTTACATCCATCACAACCCCTACAACCGTGATGTTTGCTAGAGCTACCGACGGGAATCGAACCCGTGACCTCAACACTACCAATGTTGCGCGCTACCTACTGTGCCACGGCAGCAAAACTAGGTATACCATATTCACTAAACTAGATAATACCTCGCTAAGTTCTCTGACTATCACCAAGTGATAATAGTATACTATATAATATTTATTTTTATATGTCAATAATCTAAAAATAGATAGAAGCAACCATTTTGCATACGATTACTCCTATTATTTTACTTACTAATATCAGGTTACATTTTAGTGAATATAGAATTACTTATATACTAGCCTATATAAACTGTCGTATCTCCTATCCTGTGGTTCTCAACATCATGCACCTTAATTTTCAATCCACAATATTCACATTCAAAACTTTCACCATCATTAGGAACTCTACCAATAAGTCCACATATAAAACCGTTATATGTATCATACATATCCGTAGGCAATTCTACCTCTAATATTTCTTCTACATTATCCAAATTGGCATATCCCCTAATTAACCATTCCGTTTCATTTATCTGTACTATTTCTTCTAGTTTAGAATTTTCTTCATTCTCATATATATCACCTACTAGTACTTCCATAAGGTTATGCAAGGTTATTATTCCAGATAATCCACCATACTCATCTATAATTACTGCAAAATAATTTCTTGTGCTTTTCATATTTTGAAAAAGCACATTAGCCTTTACTCCCCCTGGAATAAAATATGCTTTATCTACTGCATTTTCCATTATAATTTCTTTTGATTTATTATTAATGCGAAAATAATCTTTTGTGTCTAATACACCTACTATATTATCAATATCTCTATTATAAATAGGATAATACTTGTGTCTACTCTCATGAATTGTTTTTTCCCATTCTTCAATATCATCTTGTACATTCAATGAAATTACATCTATTCTATGGGTACAAACTTGTTTAACTGATATATCATCAAACTTAAATACATTTTGTATCATTTCATTTTCTTCTGCATCAATTGTACCTTGTTCATTTCCTGCTGCTAATAACATACGAATCTCTTCTTCTGATATTTTCTCTTCATTTTCATTAGGATTAATTCCTATAATTCTAAGTATAGCATTTGTAGAAACAGTTAGTAAAAATACTAATGGTGCAAAAGCTTTAGAAACAACATATAACATACCTGACATGCCAAGTGCCATTGATTCTGATTTTTTCATAGCAATACGCTTAGGTACTAATTCTCCAAATACAAGATTAAAATATGCAAGTATTAGTGTAATAACAAATACGGAACCTGATTTCAAAATATTTTCTGAAATATTTATTCCTGCATTTACCATTAAATTTACTAATGGTTCTGCAAAATTTTCTGCAGCAAATGCACTACCTAAAAGTCCTGCTAGAGTTATTGCCACTTGTATTGTAGCTAAAAACTTGGCTGGTTGTGATGTTAGTGATAATAATTTTAATGCTCGACTGTCCTCATTACTTGCCATTGTCCTTAATTTTGTTTCATTCATTGATATAACAGCTATCTCTGCACTAGCAAAGATTGCATTTAAACATATTAATATTACTTGTAATAATATTGGTCCTATCATTTTTATTCTCCATTCTAAAAGTATTATAAAATCACAAAAAGGTATAGCCTGGATCAAAATATTTTGATCAGACTACACCTCTATATATTCATAATACAACATGGTTTAATTATTTTATTATTAATATGACATTCATCCGTCTCTTCCATGTGTACAATCACATCCTTTCGATAATATTGCATATACAAATAACATGTATAATATATAAAGTCAATTATAATTACTAAATATATATAGAATCTTTACATATATCATCGAGATTTACTATTATCTACACAGACAACTTACTTCTTATCCTTTGCACTGCATTATCAATGGATTTAACAGATTTATCAAGTTGACTAGCAATATCAGAATATGCTAATCCTTCTAGATACAACTCCATGACCTTTTTTTCAAAATCACTTAATCTAGTATCTATTGCTTCTTGCATTGTCAATAATTCTTCTTTACCTATAAATCTTGTTTCTGGATTAGAATCATTCCCAGCCTCTAACAACTCTCCAAACATTCTTGCCCCATCTTCTTTATCTTCTACGTCTATGTATATAGATACATAAGAATTAAGTGGTGAATGTTTTTTCCTATTAGATGCCGTTACTGCACTATACACTTGTCTTTCTATGCACATTTTAGCAAATCCATAAAAACTAGCTGATTTTTCTATATTATAATCTCTTATAGCTTTAAAAAGACCGATCATACCTTCTTGAACCAAATCTTCTGAATCTGCTCCCATAATATACATAGTTCTAGATATACGTTTAACTACTGGTCTATACTTTTCTAATAAATAGTCCATTGCCTCGTTATCTTTATCATGTACTAACAATATTATATTATCATCATCAAGGTCATCATATTTATATGACATATAAACCTCCTGAATAATTATCCTAAACGTTGCCTTACAATTTCATAGGCTAACACACCAGTTGCAACAGATGCATTAAGAGAATCAATATCTCCCTTCATTGGTATTGATGTTATAAAGTCACATTTTTCCTTTACTAGTCTACTAACACCATTACCTTCATTTCCAATTACTAAACCAATTGGTCCTGTTAGATTCTGTTTGTACATAAGTTCACCTTCCATATCAGCACATACAAACCATAATCCTTTTTCTTTTAATTCTTCTATAGTTTTTGATATATTAGTAACCTTAGCCACTGGAGTATAATTTATAGCTCCTGCTGATGCCTTAACTACAGTTGCCGTTAATCCTGCTGCCCTTCTCTTAGGAATTATAACTCCATGAGCTCCACATAAATTAGCTGTTCTAATTATTGCACCTAAATTATGAGGATCTTCTATCTCATCTAATATAAATATAAATGGATCTTCGTTCTTTTCTTTTGCTGCATTGAAAATATCATCAATTTCTGCATATTCGTAAGCTGCTGCTTGAGCAATAACACCTTGGTGCTTACCAGTTGAAGACATCATATCAAGTCTTTCTTTAGCTACATAATTAATAATTGTATCACCTTTTTTTGCTTCTCTTACAATAGAATTAACCGCTCCATCATGACAGCCATCTAAAATATATATCTTATCTATAGTTTTCTTTGCACGAAATGCTTCCATTACTGCATTTCTACCTTCAATTGTATACTCTTCGTATCTCATATAATCATCACATTAAATATATTAATGTTCTCCTTCCATATTGGATAAACCCGTTTTAAGCAGGTCTATTAGTCTTTCGTAATCTTCGTTAAGGTACAGATAACCTATAAGTGCTTCAAATCCTGTTGCCATTCTATAATCAATTGTTTTAGCATTTTTGGCAGTTGTGTGTGATTTGGCATTTCTTCCACGCTTATATATATCCATTTCCTCTTCACTTAACATTGGTTCAAGTATCTTTATCATATTGGCTTGAGCCTCTGCTTTAACATAAGATACTGCCTTCTTATGATATTTATTAACTTGCATATTAGTTTCAGAAACTAATATAGTCCTTATAATTGTATCATAAACACTGTCTCCTACATACGCCAATGAAAGTGGTGAATATAATTTCGGATTAATCTTTTCAATACCTAATTGTTCTTTAAAATAATTATTTATACTCTTTTCCATTTAACCCCTTCTCTAGTATCTTCAAGAACAATTCCTTTTGCTAGTAATTCATTTCTAATTTCATCTGCCTTTGCAAAATTCTTTGCTTTCTTTGCTTCTGTACGCTCTGTTATCATTGCTTCAACATCAAAGTCTAATGGGGCTTCCTCTTTTTCAGTAATTATACCAAGAATATCACATAATGCATTTATTTTATTAAGAGCATATTCTACATATTCTTTTGAAGATGATTCATCAACTGTTGTATTAGTAAGTTTTATAATTTCAAATATTACAGATATTGCATCTGCTGTATTTAAATCATCATCCATAGCAGTTTCATATTTCTCAACAAGTGAATTAATGCTATTTATATTTTCTTTCTCGTATTCTGTAATATTACTAATTGTTGCCTTTTCTAAAGTTTCTTTAAGTTTTTCAATACCTGTTAATATTCTATCAAGTCCATTTTTGCTAGATTCAACTAATGTATCTGCAAAATTAAGTGGACTTCTATAATGTGCACTTAGTATAAAAAATCTTATAACTTGTAATGGATATTGATTACCTATATCTCTAATAGTTTTGAAATTTCCTAATGATTTACTCATTTTCTCATTGTCTATTTTCAAGAATCCATTGTGCATCCAATACCTTGCAAACTCTGTACCATTTGCTGCTTCACTTTGAGCGATTTCATTTTCATGGTGAGGGAATATTAAATCTTCTCCACCTGCATGAATATCAATAACATCTCCAATATATTTCTTTGACATTACTGAACACTCCAAGTGCCATCCCGGTCTACCTTCACCCCATGGTGATTCCCAAGATGGTTCTCCTTCTTTCTTTGGCTTCCATAATACGAAATCCATTGAATCTTCTTTTTCATCACTTACTGCAATTCTTACACCTGCTCGTAAGTCATCTATATTTTTCTTAGAAAGTTTTCCATAATCATTAAACTTTCTAGTTCTAAAATATACAGTTCCATTTACTTCGTATGCATAATCTTTTTCTATTAAAGTTTCAACCATTGCAATCATATCTGGAATCTCTTCAGTTGCTTTTGGATGTACTGTTGCTTCAAGTACATTAAGAGCCTCCATATCTGTTTTAACTTCTTTTATAAATCTTTCTGATATTTCTGAAGAATCTACGCCTTCTTCATTTGCTCTCTTAATAATTTTATCATCAACATCAGTAAAGTTAGACACAAAATTAACATTATATCCTTTATAAGTAAGATACCTTCTTAAAGTATCAAATACTATCATTGGTCTAGCATTACCCATATGAATATAATCATATACTGTAGGTCCACATACATATATGCCAACCTTTCCTTCATTAACTGGAACAAACTCTTCTTTTGTTTTTTTCATTGTATTATATATCTTCATAATAAATGTCCTCTCTTATACCATCTAACCATATCAATTCATACTTTATTCATTTCAAATGAATTTGTCAATAAAATCCTTATAAATATTGCTAATTCTTACTACATCCTGTACAACCAGCACATTTTGACGATTGCTCTTCTATTGGATCATAACTATAATTTTCTACTGTTCCTAACATACATATAGCTTGCGAACTTATTCCCAATCCTTCACCTGTAAATCCAAGACCTTCCTCTGTAGTTGCTTTTACATTAACTCTATTTACTGAAACTTCAAGAGCTGCTGCTATATTTTCAACCATATCTGGAATAAATGATGCCATCTTAGGTTTTTGTGCAATAATGGTTGCATCTACATTTTCTATATAAAACATATTCTCGTCCAATAATTTTTTAACATGTCTTAATAACTCCATACTATTAGCATCTTTATATTTAGAATCACTATCCGGAAAATGCTTTCCTATATCCCCTAGTGCTGCTGCCCCTAATAACGCATCCATAATTGCATGTAGCAATACATCTGCATCTGAATGTCCTAGCAAACCCTTTTCATAAGGTATATTTACTCCACCTATTATTAATTTTCTATCTTCAACTAGCTTATGAACATCATAACCCATTCCTATACGCATATTGTACCTCTTTCTATAAAACAAATATATTTATAACTGCAACTCATAGTATACCAAATATCTTTAACATTTTGTAGACTTAATATAATTATTATTTTACTTTTTTTATAGTTATTTTTAGGGTATACTACTAAATAGAATTTATATTACATATCGGGGAGGATATACTAATGAGATTAGACAAGATAGAACTTCTTAAAGTTCGTATTTCAGAATTACTTAATCGGGCTGATGTTCGAGAAGATACTAACTATACAACGTATTTGACCACTATAAAAGAGCGTCTTAATACTATGGATAAAGAAATTGATTCTCTAGAAATATCTATAAATAAATCTTTAGAGAAGCATAACATTTGGTATGCCGAGGTTTTGGCAACACGACAACAAATTACTCAACCTACGCAGCAAGAACCTATAATCAACAATGTTCAACCTGTTCAAAAAAGCACTGTAATAAACAGAGCTCAACTTATCCAAAAGAGCACTATTACTAGCAACGTTCAACCTGTTCAAAAGGATGTTGTAACTAACATTGTTCCACCTATTCAAAAGGATGCTGTAACTAACATTGTTCCACCTATTCAAAAGGAAACTGTCGCTAACAATGTCCCACCTATTCAAAAAGAAAAATCATCAGATGTTTCAGACAAATTAGAATTTAAAATAGGAACCGTCTTTGTAACTGTTATGGCTATAGTTCTAATCTTAATTGGTATGAGTATATTTGGAGTATTTGCATACAATACTTTCTTTAATGATACAATGAAAGGAATCCTACTTGCTACTGTTGCCATTGCTATACTATTAGTTGGTGAATTAGTTTTAAAACGATTTCTCCCTAAATTTTCAAAATGGATTACCGCCCTTGGTTGTGGAAGTTTGTACATTGCATTAATAAGCAATTATTATTTTCTTCATACTATAGGTAATGTTACTTCAATTATTTTAACTATAGTTATTGCTTGTGTAATTATTTTATTAAGCAAATTAAATAATTCTAATATAATAAGATCTGTTGGTTTATTAGGCGCTTACTTATGCCTATTCCCTACTAATACAGATATATCACTTGTACCATTATGTATAACTATGTTTATTATATTATCTCTACATGTTCTTAATCTAGCTCTTCCATTAAGAATTGACGGTAAGTTAGACCTTAGATTTAGTATATATTCATATATATCAAGCATTATATTCATAGTAATATTTATTTTCTTTATTGAAGCTAGATTTATGTTTGTTGGTGGTATAATAGGATCTGGATATGATATTGCAATAGCTGTTTTTATAGCACTACATATAATCATTTATAACATTGTATATATGCTTTCAGATAAAAATGCTACTTATGCAACTATGACATTATCAAGTTTCCCTATACTATTAATTGCTATTATACCTTTATACTCAAGCGCACCAATAATGCTTGTTTTTACTTTTATTGCACTAATATTCTTGATAATTAACTTTGATGAGGAAGATTATTATGTCATGTATTATCAATTTGTAATTTCAGGAATATTTTTAGCATTTACCGATGATTATATTTTTAAAATGTGTGTATTTATTGTATTAGCATTAACATATGCTATTATTTATACAATCAAAGAAGACAAGATTTCTCTTTTACCTGTAACTGTTAATATGATGATTATGTCAATAATATATCTATTCAATAAAGATTTTATATGGCAAATTGCTTTTTATGTTACATTTATAATATGTTTCATTATTCATTCTACAAAATCTAAAGACGATGCATTTACTATTTCATGGAAATACGTGTTATTGGGACTTTCAATGATATCTACACCAAACTTATGGTATCACATATTATCTAGAAATACACTACATAATCCATCTGTGATTAGTGTGTTTCTAGATAATATAGTAGCTGCTAATATAGATTTGGTAGACTATACTATACCAACATGTGTTTTATTAATTATACTTTCTTTATTAATAAATAACTATATACCAATATTTAAAGATGCACATATTGAATATGCTACTCCATATTACAGTATTCCTTTTATATTATTCTTTTTACAATTTGTAGGTTTATCAATTTCTTCAATGACTATTACTGCTATTTTAGGAATTGCTGCTATTGCTTTAATATTAAATCCTAGTTTTAATAACCCTAGCAAATTAATTAAATATAGATATTTATTATTCTCTATATTTATAACTTATGTATGTATATGTTTTAACTGTAAGTTCCATATTTCAAATACAATTGCACAGGTTATATTTAGCACATTACTAATAATTATTGCTGCTCTATGTGTAATTTTAGGATTTATGTTAAAGACAAAAAATATAAGAATATATGGTTTAATTTTATCTCTTGTTGTTTGTGCAAAACTAATATTTATAGATTTTATATTCTTACCATTCCTAGGAAAAGCTGCTGCCTTTGTAATTGTTGGATTAATTGCTCTTGTTATTGCATTTACATATTCAATACTCGAGAAACGCTTAAGCATTAATACAAGAGATACCGATAACACCAACTAATAACGATTAACAAGGAGGTTTTTATGGAAAAGCATCGCTTATTTACAACAAGTTTTTCAAGTGTATATCCACTTTATATTACTAAAGCTGAGCGCAAAAATCGTACAAAAGAAGAGGTTGATGAAATTATATGTTGGCTAACTGGATATAACCAACAAGAGTTAGTTAGTCATATAGAAAACGAAATAGATTTCGAAACATTTTTTACAGAAGCTCCTGCTCCAAACCCTTCAAGAGTCTTAATCAAAGGCGTTGTCTGTGGAGTACGTGTAGAAGATGTGGAGGATTCAATAATGCGTGAAATTCGTTACTTAGATAAGTTAATCGATGAATTAGCAAAGGGCAAGAGCATGGATAAAATCTTACGTCACCAATAACATTAATTAATTTCTTATTATAAGATGTACATAGCAAAATGCACTTCATATTACGTGAAGTGCATTTTCTATATAGTCTATTATAAGATACTCATAAATCTATTAAATCCATCTATACCAGCTTGGTCTTCCTTAAATACTCCTGCATCTTCAAGTACTTCAACAAAAACCTTACCAACCTCTTCTTTTATAATATCCATAACATTATCTTTATTAATATCATTATATCGAGGCAAGAAACTTGCTACCCAATTACTATGTTTTTCTATACTTATATTACTGGCTATATCCTTACCTTCTAATATATATTCAGCAAGTATATCCATCTCACATTTTAATCTTGCTGGCAATACTGCAAGACCCATAACTTCTATTAAACCAATATTTTCTTTCTTAATATTATGAAGTTTTTCTTTTGGATGATATACACCTAACTGTCTTTCTTCAGTAGTAATATTATTACGTAAAGCCAAATCTAATTCAAAATAGTCTCCAACTTTTCTTGCTATAGGAGTTATTGTATTATGTTTTTCTCCATCAGTCTCAGCAAATATATAAGAAATTTCATCTGTGTAGCCTCTCCATTTATCTAATATATAAGAGGCTAATTCAATTATTCTATCACTACTTGTAGCTCTTAGCCTTATAACAGACAATGGCCAATTAAGATGACCAACTTCTACATCGTCATATCCATTAATATTATACCTCTCTTCAATAGGTGCTTTAGCCATTGCAAATTCATAATTACCACCTTGAAAATGGTCATGACTTAATATAGATCCACCAACAATTGGTAAATCTGCATTTGAGCCTAGAAAATAATGTGGGAATTGCTTTACAAAGTCAAATAATTTTATAAACGTATTCTTTTCAATTTTCATAGGTGTATGTTCACCATTAAATACTATACAATGCTCATTATAATACACATATGGTGAATATTGAAAACCCCATCTAGTATCATTAACTGTTATAGGTATAATTCTATGATTTTGTCTAGCTGGATGATTAACTCTTCCACTATAGCCTTCATTTTCTATACATAATAGACATTTAGGATATGAACTTTGTTTAGCATTTTTTTCTGCTGCTATAGCCTTAGGATCTTTTTCTGGTTTTGATAGATTAATAGTAATATCAATATCTCCATACTTACTATTTACAGACCATCTCTCATCCTTTTTAACTCTATAGGTTCTAATATAATCTGATGCTTTACTTAAGTTATAAAAATAATCAGTTGCTTCAAGTGGACTCTCATCATATTTATTATAAAATGTTTCTATAACTTGACTTGGTCTTGGCATAAGACAGTTCATAATTCGTGTATCAAACAAATCCTTATATACTATACTATCTTCAATAATTTCAGTACGTACTGCATAATCAAGTATTTCTTTTAATATAGATTCTAAATCTTGGGACATATTTTCTTCTATATCCATACTCTCATATTCATCTAATTTAAGTACATCTAATATTAAATTAGTAGCATATATCTTATCTTCTTCACAAATAAGACCTGTATCTAGTCCATATTTAACTAATTTACTTATACTTTTATTAATCATACTATTTTTCTCCTCTATATCTCATTAAATTAATATATAAGTTACGAACAATATTAATTAATTTTATAAGGTCCATCTCCTATATCAACTACATAGAAATCAGCAGAGTATCCTATTTTTCCTTTATATGCTGTTGATACTTCTTCTATAAATTTATCTACAACATCTTCTTTAACAATATTAACTGTACATCCACCAAAGCCTGCTCCTGTCATTCTAGCTCCAACAACACCTTCTACATCCCAAGCAGCTTCAACCAATGTATCTAATTCTATTCCTGTTACTTCATAATCTTGGCATAAAGATATATGAGATTCATTCATCAATTTTCCAAATGTAACAATATCATTTTCTTTTAATGCTTTAACCGCTTCTATAGTTCTAACATTTTCATACACAGCATGTTTAGCACGTTTTATTTTTGTTTCATCGCCTATTAAATGCTTGTTATTTTCAAACTCTTCTATAGACAAATCACCAAGTGTTTTAATATCTAATTTACTTTGTAATAATGCTAATGCTTCCTCACATTCGCTTCTACGTTCGTTATACTTAGAATCTCCTAAGCCTCTTTTTTTATTACTACAAGCTATAACTAATTTCATACCCTCTAATTTAATAGGTGCATACTCATATTCTAGATTACTAGTGTCTAAAAATATAGCATTATCTTCTTTACCCATAGCAATAGCAAATTGATCCATAATACCACAGTTAACACCATTATAATTATTTTCAGAATACTGACCAATTAAAGCAATATCTTGTAATGATACATCGAATCCATACATATCTTTAAGAATATATCCTGTAAGAACTTCTACTGATGCCGAAGATGATAATCCGGAACCATTCGGAATATTACCAAACAATACAATATCCATACCTTTATCAAACTTATATCCCTTTTCAAGAAAAGCCCACATAACTCCTTTAGGGTAGTTAGTCCAATCAGCTTCTTTAGTTGCTACTAAATCATCAAGACTACTTTCTATAACTCCAAGTTTCTCAAAATTCATAGAATAAAATCTTAACTTGTTATCTTCTCTTTGCTTTACAGTTGCATAAGTTCCAATAGTTAATGCACAAGGAAATACGTGTCCACCATTGTAATCTGTATGCTCACCAATTAGATTAACTCTACCTGGTGCAAAATATGTTTCTATATTATCTGTATTTCCAAATACATCTATAAATTTGTCTACTATACTTTTTTTAATATCGTTTACCATATAAGTATCCTTCCTTTCAAAATTAATCTCTATATCCATTAGGATTCTTTGATTGCCAATTCCATGAATCTGCACACATTTCTTCTATTCCATACTCTGCTTCCCAACCAAGTTCATTTTTCGCCTTAGTTGAATCTGCATAACATGTATCTATATCTCCTAATCTTCTAGGCTTAATCTCATAAGGAATTTCTTTTCTAGATGCCTTTGAAAATGCTTCAATTACTTGCAATACACTATAGCCATTTCCTGTACCTAGATTATATATACTAACACCACTTTCAGGTTCCAATTTCTTAAGTGCCTTTACATGACCTTTAGCTAAATCAACTACATGAATGTAATCTCTAACTCCTGTTCCATCTGGAGTATTATAATCATCTCCAAATACACCGACACAGGTTAACTTTCCTACAGCTACTTGAGCTACATACGGTATTAAATTATTAGGAATTCCTTTTGGATCCTCTCCTAATAAACCACTCTTATGTGCGCCTATCGGATTAAAGTATCTAAGTAAAACTACATTCCAATCCTTATCAGCAACATTTAAATCTGTTAAAATCTGCTCTAACATACCCTTTGTTTGTCCATATGGATTAGTAATTTGTCCCTTTGGACATTCTTCTGTAATAGGTACAAATGCTGGATTACCATATACCGTTGCTGATGAACTAAAGATTATGTTCTTTACATTATGATTTCTCATTACATCACATAATATAAGAGTTCCTGTAATGTTATTATGATAATATTCTAAAGGCTTTACTACAGATTCCCCAACTGCTTTTAATCCTGCAAAATGTATAACTGAATCTATAACCTCTGTATCAAATATATATTCCATCTTATTTCTATCTAATATATCTGCCTCATAAAATGTTGGTCTTACTCCTGTTATAGTCTCTATTCTATCTATTACTTTCTCACTAGAATTATATAAGTTATCAACTATAACAACCTCATAACCCTCATTAATTAATTCTATACATGTATGGCTTCCTATATATCCCGCTCCACCAGTAACTAAAATTGACATAATAATATCCTCCTGTATACGTTGTAATAATAATGATAGTACTTTTTCAGATTACACCTTGTATTTTCATCTGTCTATATTTATATCTTAACTAAATATATGAAAAACTCTTACCTTTAGCAAGAGTTTTTCCTTAATCTTAATATTTAATATTCTTTTTTCTTAGAATATATAGTCCTGCTATAGCAATTCCCATTATACAAATTACTATTGTTATAGGTGTTTTATCTCCTGTTTTTACTTGTTGATTATCAGTAGTTTTATTTACATCATTTGTATCTGTTTCATCTGTATTATCCATTGTTGTATCTGTGGTATCTGTTGTTATTGTTGTATTATCTGTGGCATCACTTGAAGTATTATCCGAACTACTATCTTGATTTCCATCATTATCTTGCGAATCATTTCTATTATCATCTGTATTATCATTTGAGTTGCCATTTTCATTAACATCTCCAACCTTATATAGATAAAAATCATCAATAGTACCCCAACCATTTGCATCTAAATACATATATACTCCAACAGTTATTTCACCATCTTCAACCAATACATTTTCAATAACTGGAGTTTTCCAATCTGTCCAACCTGTTAATGTAAATGATTTTCTACTTTCATTATTTCCTGTCTTAGCGAATAAATACATGTTTCCATTGTTTATATCACCACCTTGAGCTGACACTGAAATATTATAATACCCATCTTCTAAATTAGTTACCTTTTGACTTATTGTAAATTCCATAGCTGAATCATTCCAAAAATGCATTGAATAATTTCCTGTAACTGCATCTGCTGATTTATTTTGCCTATCTACACATTCAAGGGTATCATTAAGGTATTCTATATTCCACATACTCATCTCAGATGCCTCAAAACTAAAATTGTTAATAAGATTTTTAGGTTTAATTGTTAATTTTAATGTTACAGCTATTCCTTCTACTGTTCCATTTATAGTATAAGTACCTATTCCCTTACTAACTGCTTCATCTACCTCATCTGTATTCCATGTTACAGATTTTTGATCTGTTGAACCATTGTTATATATAACTGTTACCATTTCTGGTAATGTAATTGTATCTCCCTGTTCTACTGATAAAGTAGATTCTGATATAGAGTCAACCTTTATATCAGCATACGCTCCTGTATTTACATATTTAAATACATTTAAAGACGGTAATGGATTACCATTAAAATCAAATAATCCTTGATTATCAACTGCGCTTCCACCATACCATTTTCCTGCATCTTCTGCATCATATTCTGTTGCATAGCTTGACGCCCATCCTGAACCATATTGTTCCCATTTTGCTTGTCTATCAGCTAAAGTATTTCCTGGTACAGGAATCCATGCTGGTTCCCAATAAAACACTCCTATTCCTGCATCTCCAATACTATTTACTGCATTTATTACATTTCTAAGTGAATCAGCTTGTCCTTGTACAGTACATGGATAATCAAGGGTTTGTCCAACTGATTTAGGTGCTGTATTTTCATGTCCATCACCATCCTCACTTGTATAACAGTAAGATGTCTCAGCTACCATAACTTTCTTACCATATGTATCTGCTACATTTTTCAACACGGATGTCAAATTACTTAATGTTCCATGCCAAAATGGATAATACGATGTTGCAAATACATCATAGTCTACATTATAAGTATTTAGATTTGCTGCTATAGTAGAATATCTTCCTGTGGTTTCTGGATTAGTAAAATGTAGGGCTACTAATATATTACTATCAACATCTCTTACAGCTCTACTTCCTGCACTAAATATTCCACTCATATTAGCAAAACCTGTTTCACCACATATACCATTGTTGGTTTCATTACCAACTTGAACCATACCTATATCAATACCTTGTGCTTTCATAGCATCTAGGCTATCTTTAGTAAAATTATATACTGCTGTTTCTTTTTCACTTAGACTATAATTTTTCCAAGCCTTTGGTGCCGCTTGCTTTGCTGGATCAGCCCAGAAGTCTGAATAGTGGAAATCCACTAATAATTTCATACCATTTGCTGTTGCTCTTTTGCCTATTTCAATGGCCTTAGCTAAATCATTATTTCCTCCACCATAACCATTTCCTTGTGAGTCATATGGATTATTCCATATTCTCACACGTACATAGTTTACCCCTGACTGGGCTAGTGTTGTAAATATATCTTGCTCGTTTCCATCTTCATCGTAAAATTTAACTCCACTGTCTTCTAAGGATATAATACTTGAAATATCTACACCTTTAATAAAATCATTACTTAATCCTGAAACCTTTGTAACAAATATATCTGCTTTTACAGGATCAGTATTTGTCAAATCACCCGTTCTATAAAGCTTAAGATTGTCAATATCACACCAATAATCATTAGGAAATGTACCAGTAATCTTTATTGTTATATTACCATCTTCTGATAGCGTAAACTCATCTGATGTATATGTATTCCAATTATTCCATCCTGTTGTTGGCATACTTGTTCTTGACAATTCACTACTACCATCTACAACTAAACTTAATACACTTCCTGATTCACCATCTGTATCCGCCGATACTACATAAGTTCCTGCCGTTAGATCTTCTACTAATATACTAGCTGTAACTTCTGCATTACTTCCCGTATCATTCCACAAATTAAGGAAATTTGTAGCATTAGCTGACCATTCATTGGTTCCAACCTTATAGCCATAAAATTCTCCACCACCTATATCAGCAGTATATTCCCATGGGAACAAGTAAGCATCTTCAAAATCTCCATTTTCTATAGTAATTTCTGTACTAGCTGCTTTAACTTCATATGCATTTATGCTTATCATATTTATACCAAGCAACAATGCCATACTAAATGCAATAAATCGTTTTATATTCAATTTTTTCATATAATTTAATCTCTCCTATAAAATAGCTATATATTCACTTTCTACAGTTACATTTAGCAATTCACAGGCTTTTCCTTCATTCATATCAGGCCATTCTTCGATGAATACTTCATCTTTTTCATATAAAGGATATACTTCCATAGTAATATTCTTAGGATAGTTAAAATGCTTCATACTAATTTCAAAGTCATTTGTTGCCCAAAAATCATCTGATACATATTCTCCATCAATATATAATTTCATTTGATCTCCAACATAATCTAACTTTACAAAATAGTCATTAGCCTTATTATCTACATCAATATTTATTTCATATACAACTTTTTCATCGTTTTCTGATATTTTCTCATATGAAGCTTCTGCCTTACTGCTATCTATACTTTTCTTATATATTCCACAATTATCATTTCCTGCCACCTTTTCAAATCCACTCGGTGTAGTAGATAAATCTGGATATACTTTAAATGTTATATCATTATTTCTATCTATAAACTCAATACCCTTATCTGTTTCAATTACAGATGCTGATGATACAAATAAATATTCCTTATCTAATGTTAACTTCCAAGAATTAAGGGCTTCCTCTCTAGATAATGTAATAATCTTAGTTGTTACATCTCCTTCTAATTTATATGATGGATCTTCTTTATCTGTATAAAATACTACTGCACTACCTTCTGTTCCATAATTAAGTTTACAAATTGGCGTAGCTAGAGCTGACTTTAACAACCCTCCTTCTAATTCCATGTTAAATGGATAGAAGAAATATTCTTTATTTGCTATATCTACTAATGGGTATTTTATATTTTCATTTTCTAATACAACACTAAGTTCTACATCCTTATGATCTGCCATGTCATATCTTCTTTGATAGTTATTAACAAAGATATAACCATTCTTTCCATTATGTCTTGTAGATGTTCTAAGATCTGTTAGGTTAGTTGGGAATAACGGATTATTCTCAGGTATATCTGCTGGCATCTCACATATTTCCTCACCAAAATCTTCTAGGAATGTTGCTAACAACTTAACTTCTTTAAATGTATCTGTTATCTGTCCATATTGTCTAAGTGGTGCTCTAAAATCATATGAAATTATAGGCAAATCATTTATAGAACCTGATGCTTTATTTTCTTCTAAAGTTGTTAATATACCCTTTGGATTAGTTCCTCCATGATACATATAGTATACTAATAAATTAACGCCACTTCCAACTTTAACTAAACTCATAGCACCTATATCACTACTACTTGCAACAGTTCTTCTATGATGTGTAACTTGAAGTCCACCACCTAATTCTGCTGTTAAATATGGATACTTAGTTACATCAAATGTGATTCCTTCGCCTAAACCATAATCACTACCGATATTGTGATCATTTCTCTCATGAGTAAATATATAATTACCACTTGGTTCAATATCTACAATCCTCTGATCCCAAGGTGCATCACAGTATCCACCCATTACAGGCAATAATCCACCAGTCATAGCTCCACCCCAGCCTGTTGCTGTATATATAGGAACATCAAAACCAATTTCTTTTGCCATATTATGTAGACGTATCATATGTTTGTTGCCTTCTTCACCTGTAAGTCCACCACAATGACCATATTCATTTTCTATTTGAATACCTACAATAGGTCCTTCATCTTTTAAAAATAATCCGTCTACTTGCTCATATATCTTTTTATATAATTTTTCTATTTCTGCAAAGTATGCTTCATCATTTGTTCTTACTTCAAAATCTTTATTTAATAACCAATCAGGAAATCCACCATTTCTTGTCTCTGCATGACACCATGGTCCTATTCTTAGCATTAAACTGACATTACATTCTTTACAAGTTTCTACATATGCTCTTAAATCCTTGTTTCCTGTAAAATCATATTGTCCTTCTATCTCTTCATGATGAATCCACAATACGTATGTTGATACAACATCAACTCCGCCTGCTTTCATCTTATATAAAGACTCTTTCCAAAGTTCCTTTGGGTATCTTGAATAATGCATCTCACCCATAATAGGAAACCATGGTTTATCATCCTTTAATATATATTTATTATTATAAGTTAATTTCATTTCCGTGCTCCTATTCCTTAACAGCAGATCCCCCCATTGATGTAATCATAGTCTTTTGCGAAAGAACAAAGAATACGATAAAAGGAACAGCTATTAATACAGCTCCTGCTGCAAAATTAGTAAATTGATTTTTCTTTTCTGTTACAAAGTTATATAGACCTAATGCAAGAGTTTGCATATTTGATGAACGAAGTACCATCTTCGGGAAAATATAATCCATCCAAGGCGCTGTAAAACTTGTAATACCTAAAAATATTATTATTGGTTTTGCAATTGGTAGTACTATCTGCCAAAAGATTCTTAAATGATTAGCTCCATCTATTCTTGCTGCTTCATCTAAACTCTTTGGTATTGTATCCATATAGCTCTTAACCATCCATGTGTTATATGGAATATTTCCTGCTAAATATACTAGTACAAGTCCCCATAATGTATCTAATCCATTTATACGATATAGAATTACATATACTGCAATCATACCAACAAATGAAGGGAATATTTGAAGTACTAGTAAAGTCATCATCATGCCTTTTTTAAGCGGAAATCTAAATCTAGAAAATACATAAGCTCCCAATGATGATATAACTATTGTTCCTGCTGATGTTGCCACTGCTATAGTCAATGTATTTCTAAACCACAACAAATAATCTGTATTGTTAAATAAATGTTTAAAATGATCGAATGTTACTCCATCTTTAAATGGTATTATATTTAATTGTGCAATGTTACTACCCGGTGCAACTGCTGCACTTAAAACATATATTAAAGGGTAAATAACGATTAGAGAAGTTACAATAAAATATATAAGTACAAATGTTTTGTTAATTATTTTTCCTGCTTTATTCATTATAATTCACCCTCCTGATATGATTTTGTTCTTGCAAAATTAAATACTGCAAATGGTACTAATACAACAAATATTACAACTGCTATTACTGATGCGTAATTGTACTTTAATAATTTTACAGTTAAGTTATATATCCAAGTTACCAATATATCTGTACCACCAGCACTAGTAACTGTAGAATCTCCAACATATGGTCGACCCATAGTTAAGAAGAATATTGCTCCAAAGTTATTTATATTATGTGTAAATGACATAATAATAAGTGGGGCTGTTTGATACATAATTAATGGTAATGTAATTTTTCTAAACAATTGGAACTTACTTGCTCCATCAATTGTTGCTGCTTCATATACATCTTCTGATATAGCAGTCATAGAACCACTAATTAATAACATAAAGTAAGGGAATCCTGCCCATAGGTTAATTAATACACATGTAAACTTAGCGAGCCAAGGATCACTTAACCATGGTATTGCATTACTTATAAGTCCAATTTCCATTAACGTTCTATTTACTACACCAAAACTTCCGTTAAGAAGATTTGTCCATATTAACATACTTAAAACTGCTGGAACTGCATATGGAAGAACAAAAATCGCTCTAAACATAGGTGCTATCTTAAATTTACTATCCTTTAATACCACTGCCATTATCATGCCACCAAAGTAACATGTAAATGTTGCTAATGCACCCCAAACTAATGTCCATGCTGCAACTCTCCAAAATGCTCCTGCCCATGTTGTACTTCCGCCAAACATAGCTATGAAATTATCAAATCCAACCCAATCCACTGTATTATTTGGTGGAATATTATTAGGAGATGAATAATTTGTAAATGCCACACAGGCTGAAAATACTAGAGGAACCATTACAAAAAATACTACTAATAAAACTGTAGGTGTTAAACCTAATACCGGAAATGCTTTTCCAAACAAGCCACTTAAGGCTTGCTTATTACTCTCTATTGTTCCATCTAAACAAAATCTTTTATATTGCTCTAGGGAACTCTTAACAGATAATATATATACCACTATAAATATAGCTACTACTGCTATTATCATTACACCATCTATTAACATAAATATTGAATTATCTCTGTCTTTAACTGATAATTCTGGATGAGGATCACCCAATGTAATCATATCTATTATTTTTTGTACAATAAAAGGTGATAATACTAGCATCACTATCTCCAATAATGCAAATAATAACCCTTTTACATATTGTTTAAAATAAATTATATGTCCTAGTCCCATAAACAAAATTGATGTTATTAATATTTTTGTTTTTGATGAGCCATCTGTTTTTAAACTGTTTACCATATTATTCACCACTCTCTTTTAATAAATATGGGATGTCTCATCAACATCCCATATTTCACACACACATTTTAAATAAAAGATAATTTATTTTGTAGTAATTGCACTATCACATGCATCTAACTCTGTTTGAACATTTGCTCCATCCCAAATGTTTGCACTTGCTGCATTCATAGCATCCCAGTAAGAACCCATTTCTGGAATTGAAGGCATTGGGAAAGCATAATCTAATTGTTGTAAGAAACCTTCTGCATAAGGACTATCAACTTCAACACTGATTGATGGTAATGAACCTGTTAAATCAAATCTTAATTGTTGCATTTCTTCTGATAATAAGAAGTCTGCAAATGCTGCTGCCTCAGTTGGATGATCTGTATATGCTGATACAAACATAACTCTTGTTCCTGAGAAAGATGCCGCTGGAGTATCATTTCCTGGAAGACTTGGAAGTGTAGTAACACCAAAATTAATACCTGCTTCTTCAAATACTGTTACATTCCATAAACCTGTAATATACATTGCTACAGTTCCACTTGCAAAAGCTGAATCACATATTGAAGTTGTTAAATCTGCTGCTGGTACATTAATTGCATCTCTTAATCCTTGAAAAACTTCCATACCCTTTACAGATGCTTCTGAATTAATGTTAGTATTTTCTTTATCTGTTCCTTCTGCTCCAAATAATCTATTGTCATCACTTGTTGTAAATATAATTGTGTAATATCCATTTCCTACATCCATTAAGAAACCATATTTTCCATTACCTGTGTTTGCTGCTGCATATTCTTTTACTTCTTCCCAAGTTGTTGGAACATCTGCTTCATCAATAATGTCTTTGTTATAGAATAATGCATAAGTCTCTGCCGATACTGGATAACCATACATTGTTCCATCGTAAGTTACTGCACTAGTACATGACTCAAGTACTTTTGACGCAATGTCATTTGCATTAGCTGTAGGTAATACGTGTCCACCTGATACTAATTCACCTAACTTATCGTGTGGAGCTGCAAATACATCTGCACCAACTCCTGCCGGTCCATCAAGTGCTATTTGTGTAGTTGTATCACCTAATTCAACATTAACATACTCTATTGTTATATTAGGATACTTCTCTGTGAATTTCTCTCCCGCTTGTCTAATAAACTCGTCTGGTCCTTCTGTTGACTCCCATACTTTTAAAGTAATGTTCTCTGTTGTGATTTCACCTTCTACATTCTTATCACTATTATCTGTATTCTTATTTGTATTATCAGCTTTTCCACAACCAGTTAATGTTGCCATTACTAAAGCCGTTGCCATTACCAATGATATAATTTTTCTTCTCATTATTTTTCCTCCTAAAATAAAATTAATATTTTTTCTTAGACTTCTTAGTTGAGTCTTTTATTACAAGTTCATATCCAAGTCTTGTTTTGTTTTTAACCTCTACACCTTGTATATATTCTAATAAAACCCTACAAGCTGCTACTCCTAATTCTCTAACGTTAAATTGTACCGAGGTAATTGGTGGATTATGATTTTCAAGAAATGCACTATTATAAAATGAAGCTACCTTTATATCATCTGGAATACTATATCCATCTTCATTTAATCTTCTTAATACATGACTACATATCATATCATCCATGCAAAGTATACAATCTGCTCCTGCTCTCATAATATCATCGACTGCTTTTTCAATAAGAATCTTTGAAGTTGCATTTAAATGAATAATATTATTGTTTACTGCCATTCCATATTTTATTAGAGATTTTTCATAACCATTGTATCTCTTTCTACTTACTATATGGTCCATGTTGCCACCTATTAGAGCTATTCTTTCCATACCTTGCATTATCAATAATGAAGTTAATTCTTCACAAGCTTCTGTGTGATTATTATCAATCTGAATTATATTTTCATCATCGCTACTTCCAATTACAACAAATGGCATGTCACTTGATTTCAAAAATGTCGCCGGCAAATCGTTTAATAAAGATCTTGTTAGTATAACTGCATCTACTTTGCGATTATTAACAACTCTTATTAATTGATTAATGTCATCTTCTTCAACCGTAATAACTACCACGTCATAATCTACGCTAGAAGCCATTTCACATATACCGATTAAGCAACTTTGGAAAAAAGGAATTTCAATTAAATTGGTATCTGCCGGAAGAACCATTCCTATATTAAATGTTTTTGACTGGGCCAAACCTTTTGCCATAACATTTGGTTTGTAATTACAATCCTTAATATAGTCTGTTATCTTATTTCTGGTTTCTTGACTAATTCTTCCCTTACCTGATAATGCTCTTGAAATAGTTGTTTTAGAATATCCCAATTCCTTAGCAATATCTTCAATGGTAATTCTTTTGTTAGTATCCATATTGCTCTCCTTTTCTCTTTTTGCGCAATCGGTTGTTCTGTAGTCTTAGTATATCATCGGATAGTATTTGTAGTCAATCAACAAATATTCTAATGTTTTTCAAGATTTTATATTCATATTGCACAATTTATTAATATTTCTATATATTTTGTTGCTCATTATTTTGCGCAACCAAGTTTTGCATACAATTATGCCTACCTATTATGTAAAGCTATCCTTGTATTATCAATGTTTTAAGTAACATATATTACATTTTTCATCTAAATATTATTATATATCAATGCAAAAAGTTGCGCAATAACATTGCGCAACTTTCTTATAATTTCTACTATATAAATTGTTATCTTAAATTAGTATAACCCATTAATTTAGTATCTACAGCCTTAGCTACTTCTCTACCTTCATGAATAGCCCATACTACTAAAGATTGACCTCGTCTCATATCTCCTGCAACAAATACTTTAGGTACATCGGTTTCATAACTGTTACCTTTTGTTTTTACATTTGTTCTTTCATTTAGCTCAACCCCAAATGCTTTTGCTACATATTCCTCAGTTCCTAGGAATCCAGTAGCAATCAAAACGACATCACATTCTACTTCATATTCACTGCCAGTTATTTCACTCATTCCTATTCTACCTGTTTTCTCATCCTTTTTCCATTGAAGTTTTATACATTTTGCCTTTTTAACATTTCCATTTTTATCTTTTATAAATTCTTTAACTGTTGTCTCATATATACGAGGATCATTTCCATATACAGATATAGCTTCCTCTTGACCATAATCAGTTTTAAGAACCTTAGGCCATTCTGGCCACGGATTATCATTAGCTCTACACACTGGTGGCTTTGGCATCATTTCTAATTGAACAACAGATATTGCCCCTTCTCTTACTGATGTTCCAACACAGTCATTGCCTGTATCTCCTCCACCTATTACTAATACCTTCTTGCCCTTCGTATTTATATAATTATTATCCTTAAACTCAGAGTCTAATAAGCTTTTTGTTGTTGTCTTTAGAAAATCAACTGCAAAATATATACCCTTGGAGTCTCTTCCTTGTACTTTAATATCTCTTGGATTAGATGCTCCACATGTCAATATTATGCTATCATATTCTTTAGTTAATTTATCTGCTTTAATATATTCTGCATTGCTAGTTAAATATTTAACCATCTCATCATTATCTGAAACGTTAGGTAATATATTTTTAGATCCACCTACGTTTGCATTTGTAATGAATTCCACACCCTCTTGTTTCATAATATCTAATTTGCGTTCAATAATGTGTTTTTCAAGCTTCATATTAGGTATTCCATACATTAATAGTCCACCAACTCTATCATTTCTCTCGAAAACCGTTACACTATGACCTCTTTTATTAAGTTGATCTGCCGCTGCCAAACCTGCTGGTCCTGAACCTATAATTGCTATTTTTTTACCTGTTCTAACTTCTGGAATTATTGGTTTTACAAAACCTGATTCATATGCGTTTTCTACCAAACACATTTCATTTTCTTTTATGGTTACTGGATCAGTGTTTATATTACAAGTACATGCCGCTTCACATGGTGCTGGACATACCCTTGATGTAAATTCTGGAAAGTTATTAGTTTTTTTAAGTCTTCTATATGCTTCTTCCCAATTTTCATTATATATAAGATCATTCCACTCAGGTATAAGATTGTTAAGAGGACATCCTGAAGCCATACCTCCTATAATCATACCTGATTGACAAAATGGAACACCACAATCCATACATCTTCCACCCTGCTTCTTTTGTTTTTCCTTAGATAGCGGTGCATGGAATTCATTAAAATTCTTAATTCGATCCACTGGATTAACCGCTTCACTAGTAACTCTGTCATATTCTAAAAATCCTGTTGGTTTACCCATTCCATTCCCTCCTATCTCTTAACTGCATAAAATGCTTCTATTTGCGCCTGTTCACTACTTAATCCCTTTTCTTCCATTTGTACAATCATATTCATTATATGCTTATACTCATGTGGAATTATTTTCTTAAACTTAGGTAAATACTCTCCAAAATTATCTAGTATTTCCTTTCCTAATTTTGAACCAGTATATTCTACATGTTCTTTAATAATATCTTTTAATTCTAATACATCATACTTATCACTTACTGCTTCTAGGGAAACTAATTCTTTGTTAAGTTTCATATATAAATCATTTTCCTCATCTAGTACATAGGCTACACCACCACTCATACCAGCCGCAAAATTCTTTCCAGTCGTTCCAAGTATTACAACCCTACCACCAGTCATATATTCGCATCCATGCTCACCGACACCTTCTACAACCGCTGTTGCACCAGAATTACGTACTGCAAACCTCTCACCTGCAACTCCATTTATAAATGCCTTTCCACTAGTTGCACCATACAAAGCAACATTTCCAATAATAATATTATCTTCTGCTTTATATTTAGCCGAACTCGGAGGATACACTACTAACTTACCACCTGATAATCCTTTACCAAAATAATCATTACTATCTCCTACTAATTCAAGAGTAAGTCCTCTAGGTACAAATGCACCGAAACTTTGACCACCACTTCCGTTACATTTTACTGTAAATGTGTCTTCATCTAATGAATTATCATATTGTTTTGTTATCTCAGCACCAAATATAGTACCAACCGAACGATTAGTATTTGTTACACTTATTTCAACATTTTTTTTATCACCTTTTTTAAGAGCATCTTTAAATGCAGGAATCAACACTTTTTCATCTATAGTCTTTTCTAATTCAAAATTATATATATTCTTCTTTTGATAACATACTTTGTTTTGTTTACTGCTTGCAAACGGATTATTAATAATCTTAGATAAATCAATATTCTTTTCATCTGCTCTCTTAGTTGCTACAAGTAAATCAGTTCTTCCTACTAATTCATCAACTGTACGTACACCTAATTTAGCCATATGTTCTCTTAATTCTTCAGCAATAAATTTCATAAAGTTAACAATATACTCTGGTTTACCTTTAAATCTTTTACGAAGTTCAGGATTCTGTGTTGCAACACCTACAGGACAAGTATCAAGATTACATACTCTCATCATTACACATCCCATAGTTACAAGTGGTGCTGTAGCAAATCCATATTCTTCCGCTCCAAGCATAGCTGCTATAGCTACATCTCTTCCGGTCATCAACTTACCATCTGTCTCTAATATAACTTTGTTTCTTAAGTCATTCATTATAAGTGTTTGATGAGTCTCAGCTAAACCTAACTCCCAAGGAAGTCCTGCATTATATATAGAATTACGTGGTGCTGCACCTGTACCACCATCATATCCTGATACTAATATTACTTGAGCTCCTGCTTTTGCAACACCTGCTGCAACTGTACCTACGCCTGCCTCAGATACTAATTTAACAGATATTCTTGCATTTTTATTAGCATTCTTACAGTCATATATTAATTGAGCTAGATCTTCAATAGAATATATATCATGATGAGGTGGTGGTGATATAAGTCCTACTCCTGGTGTTGAATGTCTAGTCTTAGCAACCCAAGGATATACTTTTGCTCCTGGTAAATGTCCGCCTTCTCCAGGCTTTGCCCCCTGTGCCATCTTAATTTGTATTTCAGTAGCACTTGTTAAATATTTAGAAGTAACTCCAAAGCGTCCTGATGCTACTTGTTTAATTGCTGAACATCTATTTTTTCCGTCTTTACCTATGTTTAAACGTTCTAGATCTTCTCCACCTTCTCCAGAGTTAGATTTTCCACCTAACATATTCATAGCAATTGCTAAACATTCATGAGCCTCTTTAGAAATAGAACCATATGACATTGCTCCTGTTTTGAATCTTTTAACAATAGATTCTACACTTTCTACTTCATCTAATAAAATCGACTTATTTTTATATTTAAAATCTACAAGACTTCTTAGGTTAATATTCTTTGTCTCATCATCAATTAACTGACTATATTCTTTAAACTTAGCATAATCACCTGTTCTTGTAGCTTCTTGAAGTAAATGTATTGTTTGTGGATTATATAAATGTTCTTCTTTACCACTTCTAAACTTGTGACTACCTACACTCTCCAAAGAATTTTCATTATATAAACCAAGTGGATCAAATGCCTTTGAATGTAAACATTCAACTTCACTTTGAATATCAGCTAGACTTCTACCCTCTATTCTGCTTACTGTGTTAGTAAAATACTTACTAACTACTTCTCTATTAAGACCAATCGCTTCAAATATCTGAGATCCTTGATATGATTGAACTGTAGATATACCCATCTTAGACGCTATTTTAACAATCCCATGAATAACTGCATCATTATATGAAGTTACGGCTGCATAATAATCTTTATCTAACATATTATTATCTATTAACTCTTTTATAGATTCTTGAGCCAGATACGGATTAATAGCACAAGCACCATATCCTAATAGGGTTGCAAAATGATGAACTTCTCTTGGTTCAGCACTTTCTAGAATCATAGCTACAGAAGTTCTTTTCTTAGTCTTTACCAAATGTTGCTGCATAGCAGATACTGCCAATAATGATGGTATTGCAATATGATTTTCGTCAACACCTCTATCTGTTAGTATCAATATATTAACTCCATCCCTATATAATCTATCTGCCTCTACAAATAGTCTTTCTATTGCCTTTTCTAAAGATGTATTCTTGTAATATACAATAGGAACCTCTCCTACCTTCAAACCTTCAATTTTCATATTTTTAATCTTAAGCATATCAACACTTGTAAGAATAGGATTAGTTATTTTAAGCACATGACAGTTTTCAGGTTTTTCCTCAAGGATATTACCATCCTTACCAATATATACAGATGTAGAGGTTACTACTTCTTCTCTAATAGCATCAATTGGCGGATTAGTTACTTGAGCAAATAATTGTTTAAAATAATTAAATAACGGTTGATGATTATCAGATAATACTGCTAATGGACTATCAACACCCATGGCAGCTATTGCTTCACTGCCATTTAATGCCATAGGAAGTATAGATGTTTTCAAATCCTCATAAGTATATCCAAAATTTTTCTGTAATCTCTTTCTATCTTCTTCAGAATATTCTTCAACCTTTTTATTTGGAATAGATAAATCTTTAAGTTTAATTAAATTACTATCCAACCATTCTCCATAAGGTTTACTATTTGCATACTTTTCTTTGATTTCATCATCAGATATTACTCTTTTACTTATCGTATCAACAAGCAACATTTTTCCTGGTCTAAGTCTATCTTTAGTGATAATTTTAGCTGGATCAATATCAAGTACACCTACTTCTGATGATAATATTAACTCATTATCAGAAGTAATATAATATCTAGAAGGTCTAAGTCCATTTCTATCTAACACAGCACCCATAATATCTCCATCTGTAAATAATATAGATGCAGGTCCATCCCATGGCTCCATCATAGTTGCATAATATTGATAAAAGTCCTTCTTCGCCCCCGACATATATCTATTATTTTCCCAAGGTTCAGGTATAGCCATCATTACAGCTAGTGGAAGTGGCATACCACTCATAACTAAGAATTCTAATGTATTATCTAATCTTGCTGAATCTGAGCCATCAGGATCAACAACAGGAGTTAACTTATGCATTTCTCCTTTAAAATAATCTGATTCCATAGTTTCTTCACGAGCAAGCATCTTATCAGCATTTCCTCTGATTGTATTTATCTCACCATTATGAACTATATATCTATACGGATGTGCTCTTAACCAACTTGGAGTTGTATTTGTTGAGAAACGAGAATGAACCAATGCAATAGCTGAATCATAATCTTCATCATGTAAATCCTCAAAAAACATTCGAAGTTCATCAACTAAGAACATTCCTTTGTATACTATGGTTTTACTTGACAAGGATACAACATATGTATTATCACTTGACTGTTCAAATACTCTTCTTACTACATATAATTTTCTATCAAACTCTAATCCTTTTTCTACATCTGATGGCCTTTTAATAAATGCTTGCATAATACAAGGCATAACATCTACTGCCTTTTTCCCAAGAATCTCTGGTTTAGTAGGAACTTCTCTCCAACACAAAAATTCCATGCCTTCTTTTTCTACTATAATCTCAAACATTTTCTTAGCTTGATTTTTCTTTAATTCATCTTGAGGGAAGAAAAACATTCCTATTCCATAATCTCGCTCCGATCCTAAAGAAACGCCGAGAGTTTTAACAGTTTTTGAGAAAAAGTTATGTGAAATCTGTAATAAGATTCCTACTCCATCTCCTGTTTTACCCTCAGCGTCTTTGCCTGCTCTATGTTCTAAATTTTCTACAATTTTCAGTGCTTTTGCTACTATTCCATGTGACTTAACACCTTTTATATTAACTACAGCACCAATACCACAGTTATCATGTTCAAAGCTCGAGTCGTACAGACCAACTTGACGCTTTGAAGCTTCGTCATATTGTTTCCTCATAATATCTATCCTTTCTATATTTAATTTATATAATATTATTACTTGTTATGTTTGCCACTATAATACAACCTAATTAGTATATTGTAAATAATATATCTTAAAAAAATAATAATCTTAAGTGCTTAAACTTAAGATTATTTATATACTTCATTTTTTACTGAATTTTATTAAGTTTTTATCCTATTTTTCTTTATCAGCTTTCTTTTCAAAAACCCATTCTCTTTGTATTTGAAAACTTATTAAGAATAATATACTATCAACAATTATTTTAATTACAGTCTCACTACCTTTAAATATATTATGAAACGACCATACACCTAAAGCTGATATTAGCATTTGAATAATGGATAATGTATAGTACTTAACCATAACTCCACCAAGATTATCGTTATTCTTAAACACACCTTGTTTATTAACTATAAAATTATACATAGATGATACTACTCTAGCAAATACAGTACTTACAATTATATAGTATGTTGGAAATATATCTTTAAACAAAAATGATGCCAAAGAAAATAATCCAATATCAATAATAAAAGAAGATAATGATGCTATAATAAATTTTAAAAACAATCCATATATTTTAACTGAGTCTATAAAAGGTCTAAAATGAGAACTTTTGTTATTTTCTAAATATATTGTTTCTATATCTACTTCTACAATATCTATACCTTCTTCCTTACTAAATAACAGCACATTGGTTTCATATTCAAACCGTTCACCTGATACTTCTAAATATCGCTTCATAAGTTCTCTAGAAAAACCTCTTAATCCGGTTTGAGTGTCAGATACACTTACCCCAACTAATATTTGCATGACTCTAGCAGTAATTATATTTCCAACCTTGCTTTTTAGAGGTATATTAGTTTCAGAAAAATTACGACAACCTAATACTAACTTATCTCCAGTTGCTAACAATTCTTCTTTACATTTTAATATATCTTCAGCACTATGCTGTCCATCTGAATCTGCAGTAATTACTCCCACACAATCCTTCCATTCTGTTAGTATATAATTAATTCCAGTTTTCAAAGCCCTTCCTTTACCAAGATTAACCGCATGACTAATAACTGTAACGCCCAAATCTTCCGCCTTATTAAAGCATTCATCATAACTTAAATCACTACCATCATTCACTATAAGTATACGCTCAAACCCTACTTTTTTAATGTTACCAATAATCTCTATTAATCTATCACTAGGTGCTAAACTAGGAATTAATACTGCAACTTCCTTCTTTCTATTCATCAAATCAATCCTCGTTAAATGTATTATCTATTATGTCTGATACAATATTTTTCATTTGCAAACCATTTATAACATTATTTTCTACTCTACTTATAATATATGATCTTGTTGGAGTTTCTCCAATTTCAATATAGAAAATCACCCAGCCTAAAGGTGCCAATATTCCATCTAATCGTTCCAATAAATATGCTGTAATATTTTCTAACGTAGGATTAGTTGTATCAAATGGCTGGAAATCATTTATAAATTTATTTTGAAATTGATTAAGAAATTCTTCAATTTTTTTCTCAACTTCATTAAACATTATAAATTCTTTTTGACTCTTAATTATCTTTATTACAATCTCCCACGTATGAGGATGGGAATTACCTAATTCACCATTTATATATATGGCATGACTTGCATTTAAATAAAAATTAAATTTATATTGACTATATCTCATATAAATCTCTCCTATAATTTATCGATTATGATTTTTGTGTCTTTAACATCACTTTGAAACATATTTTGATACTGCATAATAAATTGCTTTGCAAAGTTATTTACACCATCTTCTTCTGTGTTAAGCATAACTACTAAAATTTCATCCTCTTCTCTTAAACAAAATATACTTTTAGTAACTCTCATGCGCTCTAATAAAACACTGTATCGTACGGCTAATTGCAAATCATTATTACTAAATTTAATTGTAACTTTTCTACTTTTCTCTTTTTGTTCTTCTGTTAAAGAAGATATAACTTGTTCTATTACCTCTTCTGTATAGAATCCACCACTTCTATCTGTTATATCACTATTATTTTGATTATCTATTTTATCTCCTAGTCGTTCTATTAGAATTCTATTTTCAATAAGTTTATTATTAAGTTCTGCTTCAATCCTAATATTTTCTTTATCTCTAAAGTTCAAATATATTACACTAGTAATAAATGCTATAGATAACAGTACCAAATATAAAACTAAATGTTGTAGTAATATATCAAAATTCCCATTATTCATCATAAATTATGCATCAGTACATATAGCTATTGTAATAACCTCATTGCCTGTATCAATATTTTCCTTTGAAATTAAATACTTATTACCATTATCAAGTTCACTAATCAATGAACGTCCATAATCTGTAACTAATATAGAATTATCAGTTTCTAAATTAAGATATTCACTAAACATAACATCATGTGTATTAGATGTTACACTTTTATCTCTTAAAAAAACAATTTCATCATCTACAGCAACTATACAATAAAAACTAGCAGAGGTAGGGAATTCATTTTCAATAGCAACTACAATTCCATCTACAATACTACCCTCTACTTCATTAGCCTTATAGCTACCATTAGTAATTAACATCTTTAAATAAGACTCCATAGTATTACTATAAGATACTAAATTATTTTTAACACATCCGTATACATCTACAACTGATAAAACCAAGCATATAGTAGATAGCACAACAGACATTACTGTAATATTTTTACTACTTCTTCTCTTCTTCACATTTACCATTTTTATAAATCCTACTCTTAACCTTGTCAATTACTACTTTTACTTTTACAAAATCATTTGTAATTATATCTTTACATGTTTTTATTTCTTCATCAAATCCTTTAGTTTTCCAAGAACTAGCACCTTTTATACTATTTATTATACCTGCAAATCTAAACCAGTATATCATAAAATTAAATAAGGGTAATAAGAAAATATATAATATCTTTCTACTATAGTACTTTCTTAATCCTTTATTCCATTTTAAAAACAAATAAATATTAATGTAATATAGAAATGCTGATAAGGAATACATAATATATATTAACACCAAAGATATTACAATATAACTAAAGGGATAGCCTATAAACGCTAAACAAATCAAAGCAAAATACCATATCATTCTGGGAAAGGCAAATGTATGATCATAGACCAATACTCTAGACATAAAATTAGTAATTATAGATGTTACTCCCCCTTTTCTATCAGGGAACATATGAATAACTTCTATTTCTCCACGTTGCCATCTCTGTCTTTGTACATATAGTTTATTAATACTTTCTATTGGTTCTACAAAAAATATGGAATTTTCACATATATCTATCTTCTTATTTAACAAATATCTAATCTGAAATGTTACATGTGTATCCTCACAAACTGTTTCTGTATTATACAACTGAGTTTTCAATATAGTTGATTTTCTAAATGCTGAAAATGCACCTGATAATGTAAATATACTATTCAATTCTGCCTCATAATTACGTCCTGCTAAAAAAGCTTGTGCATACTCATAGAACTCTGTTTTTTTAATAATTCTATACAAAATATTCTTTTCTTCATCTATCAATTTAGGACTTGTAAGAACTGCACCTGTCATACAATGAACATCTGAATTAGCCTCAAACCTCTTTATCATATTCATAAGCGCATCTTCATGAAGACTACCGTCACTATCAATATGAACAATATATTTTCCTTCACTATTAAACAATGCCATATTAAGTGCTTTGGATTTTCCCTGCTTTGCATTAAGCCATTTCATATTCATATCCAAATGCTTACTTTGATATTCTTGATATATAGCAAAGCTATCATCTTTACTTCCATTGTCTACTAACAATATAGAAATACTTTTATTAGGATAGGTAGATTCATTAACTGATTCCAAACACATATCAAGAGTTCCTGCAGAATTATACACAGGTATTATTAATGTGATTTCTGGAAAATAAGTAAGTTCTATATCTTCCTTAACTTTTGCCCTTTTTACTAATAAAATTACTATCCCTAGTAAAGCAGGAATAATTTCCATAACCAGAGGAATGATTATCCATGCCATCCAAAATACTATTTCATTAGATAGAATCTTTATTATGCTCTGCATAGCTAAATCCACCTACTTTTTGCTTTATTATTTGAGCATGTGTAAATACATAATAGTATAAAAGTACTGCTAATACATAAAACACCAGCCTGCCTACAACCGTATGTGCAACATAATATATATCATTTCCCCATATCTTTATCATGGCGCAAATAGTAAATATTCTTATAACATTAGAAAAGAATATAGCTATACAACCTAAAATACTTATTACAATTCTTTGCCATATATCATATACTTGAAAAAATGCCAACAATGAAACAAATGCAAACATTTCTATTATTCATGAACATTCATAATCTACATATAATGATATGGATTCTTTTGTAGCACTATTAGTAATAAATAAAATACTATAGTCATGATATGATTCATATAATCCTGTAATATTTCCAATCACACCTGTAACAGAAGTAACCAGTTGAACAAGAATTTCTGTAACAACTGGTTGTATATAAATCATCATAAAAACAAATAATCCTACACTACCAAATATATAAGTGAAGAAATTAAGATTTCCTCTCTTAAATACAGTTAGTAAATATATCCATAATATAAATATAGCCAATACTAGAAAGTTCATTATGCTACCATCTTCTTTCTTTTTCTATAGTAGTAAACTGAACACACACTAATCATACAAATTATTATCCCAACATAAGTTCCTGTTGAAGTACCTACTGTAGTAACCTTATCTGGTCCTATATTAGGACTATAAAATTCTAATTTAGCTCCATTTGAAATTGTTCCCTCTGGTAATCCATAAAGTTGCTCTAAATCTGATATTTTCATTCTGAATTCAAATGCATCATTAGGACTTCCTTCTAAAACAGTAACTGCTGCTTCACCTAGAGATATATTTCCACCATCTCTATAGAAAATTCCATAACCTGTATGAATTCCATTAGAAAGACCATATGCACCATTAGCCCAATCTATACTTCCATCAGAATTACATCCCCATATATTAAATGCTTTATCTATTCCATTAATTGATAAATATAATTCATTTACTGGTATCTGTTGCAAGTACAAATCACTCATTCTCACATGTACATATACATATTCACCACTCATAATTATTGCACCTTGATGATATTCATTAATAGAACCATCTGCGTTATGGCTACCATAAGATATTAATGTCTTAGGTATATTTGCCCAATCATCATAATATCCATCAATCGCAAAACTACCACTTGGAACTGGATCCTCTGTAGATGCTTCTATTATATCCTCAGTTGCTTCTGTTGTAACTTCACTACTTGATTGCCCTTCTTCAGTAGTAACTTCCCCTGTATCATTTGCTACATTATTTCCATAGTCTAATGCTGTTAAACTAACACTTCCACCATCACTCCAGCTTGCACTAACAGATGATGCATCATATGGAACATCATTATATGCACTTCCATCATCTCCATTAGATGTAAATACTGTGCGTATAGGTATTTTAATTTCCCATTGATTAACTCCGTCTGCTCTTGTTACTTTACCTGATGCATTATTAATTGCTCCGCTCCAACTATTTTGAACATTCAAACCAAAGGTACCATCAGAACCTGAATAATCTGTTCTCGATACCTTAATACTTTTACTTGTTCCATCAACATTTAAGTTAATAGTAGGATACCATGTATCCCATTGCTCGCTTGTATTCTCTACAACATATAAATAGATATATGTGTCATCGTATACCATACTAGCATTACTATAATATGCATTTCCACTTAAATCGTTTGATGGAATGTTAGACCAATCTGAAAAATTACCGTCCATACTAATTCCTGCACTACTAGCGTATGATACATTATTAAACATACATAACACAAGAATTGTTACTAAAAAAACAGATAATCCTTTCTTCATAATATCATCCCCTTAATCGCTTACAACCTTACTCTTTGCTCTTTTTCTTAAATATACTATATATCCTATCAAGCCTACAAATCCACTTATAGAAAGCATTAATCCCTCTATAAAGTATGGATAATTCATGTCTATAACTGTGTTCCCTTTATTAACAACTATAAGACTATTTTCCTCAGTGTATTCTTTATCACTGCTAAAAATATCTATATTTGCTAATGTTGTATTTACATTGTCATATTCACTGTCAATAATAATTTCTCTGTCATTATAAGTTACTTCTATTGGAACTATTTGTCTATCTGGTGTCTCTCCAACCTCCAAGTCGAAAATACTCGATAGTAGTCCTAACCCTATTATATCATGATTTGCTTCAACATAGTATACAAAATTATAACCTAAAAAAACAATATTTTTATTATCATTAGTACCTGAAAAGCTTATTTCTGTACCATTTATATCGGAATATCCCGTTACTTCATTAATACCTATCAAATAATTAGCCTTCCATTTGCCACCATCAGTAGTAAATCCACTAGTTTTATACTTCTCGTCATTATAATAAATGGCTGGGAAATTATCGCTAAAGGTAATTGTCTGTACCTGTACTCCAAATATTTCTTGAAGATTAGTTTCAATATTAACAGGCACCTTATTCATATCAATATATATCTTCGTTCCATTGTTGGATACTTCTTCTAACAGTTTTTCTGCTGATTCTTTATCATCATAAGTAAAATCTGATAAATATATTATCTTGTACTTAGACAATTCTTCAACAGTATAATCATTTACATTATAAGAATCGCCTTCTTTAAATGTTGGATATATTGTAGCTATATATCTAGCTACATTACCTATAGCTATATTGTCATATTCAGTAATTACACCAAAACTACCTTCCACATCCTTATGGAATAATATAGTCTTTTCTGTTGTTCTAATTACTTCATATCCTATTTTTTTTCCTTCTTGAATTAATTTATCAACATCTCTCTCTTTATTTTTAAGACATGTTATATCAAACAATAATGTATCTGCACCTAATTCAATACTTCTATCAAATACATAGTAGTATCTTCCATTATCAATAGCCTCATTTAACATAACTATATTTTTGGCAATTCTAGCGCCTTCCCAACCAGCTCCAAACATATATTGAACCTTGTTTTCAACACCTGTAACATAATATGGCGCAAATGCCCCATAAGTACTAAGATCAAATATAGCCATTCTCTGTACAGTTATATCTTTTGCTTCATTTATCAAAAGTTTTTTCCCTGTCTCATATTGATACTCTTCGACATTTTCAACTCTATTTGCTTTTTCTTCATAAATATATCTATACGAAGGAATACAATCTAATAGCAATAAAACTCCAATAATCACAACTACATATTTTCTAAGATCCTTCCATAACAAAATTGAAATCATTACAAAGGCAAATGAAATTGGAACAAATCTTATCATCCATAAATATTGACTAAATGGTAGTTTTTCAAATAAATAATATACTGATTCAGTAGTACATAAAAAGATTATAAGTCCTGTCATAAAACCAGGTATAGTTTTCTTATCGCCTAAGAAAATCCCTAATAAACATATTATAAATATTGATAATCCATAATAAAATACTGATAAATCACCATTCCATCTTGGTATTGGATTCAATGAGACAAATGTACTTTCAAAGAATAGTTTCATTACTTGATTTCCACCATCTGAATTTCCTAATCCACTTCCATTAAGAGATGGTATCAACCATAATCCTGTTATCATAAGTCCTATTACTGCTGATACCACTACCATTCCTACTTCATGATAACAATTATTTTTCTTGCCATATATAAGAAGAAAGATAAGTAATGTAACTATTAACATTATAGCAATACCTATATGGCATAATCCTATAAATGCTATAATAAATGTTATTGGTATAATATTGGTCCATTTCTTTTCTTCCATAAGTTTAAGTACAAATAAAAGCAAAAATGGTAATGCAGTGTTAATAACTACTCTAGGTAAATTTCCATCTAATATAATTAATCTCATATTTTCTGGCAAGAAAAACCACACTATACCAACAAATATAGATAATCCAATTCTGTCTATTTTACGACCTATCAATAACCAGCCAATTGCCCCAGCCAAAAATATTAAACCAACAAACGCTATATAACCATCTAGCATAGATCCTGCAATAACTTCACATCCTGCTAATATATAAAGAGGCGCAGGTGCCCAATAACGCATAATTTCAACACCGTTATACCACATATTATCATATAAAGGATACCAATTACCATCTATAATATTATTGAGCAATACATCTGCTCTATATATGTGACATAATGTATCTGAACCTTGAGGATAATTTCCACTAATCTTTATAGAACACATAATACCTATTGAAATAAGAACAAATAAAATCAGACCTCCTATAAATTTAAGATTTTTTAAAAATATCTGCTTTATAGTTGGTTTTTTTATACTATTTTCAGAATCAATATTTAATTCAATATCACTAATAACGTCTTTGCTATCTAATATTTCTTCATCTTCACTATCTTTTATTAAAATTTCTTCACTATTTATTTTATTTTCAGTTGTAACTGCTACTTCTAGATTTTCATCCTTTCTATTATCAAATTCAATTGTTTCTACAAAGGAATAAGGCATAGCCCCTATTTCATTTACATCTTCATCTAATATTTTATGAGATACGGAATATGTTCTAACTGGATTCTCAAATATTTCTAATCTTAACAATTCAAAGCTAAGTTCCTTAGCCTTATCAATCCATTGTTCATAAAAAGTATCACCAATACTTTCTATAGTCGTTGATTTATCTCTAAACATATCCGTGTTTGATAATATCTTATTTTGAAAAGGTTGTAACCACTCATTAACTTCCTTTTCTGTATCATTAAAGAAGTCCATGTCTTCATTCAAATCATTAAGATACAATACAATTGTAAATGTATGAAAATGAATATTATCTGACTTACCATCTATATTAGAATGGCCAGCATGTAATTCAAATTTTAACTTATATCCTTTAAACGACATAAACATCCTTCTTTCTATATCCACTAAATTCGACAAAACTATCTATATTATAACTTTATCACAAATTATATATTTAAACAATATTTATAACTACTACAAATATTGGCTTTAAATGTAGACTTTTAATATAATATGCGATAAAAAAAATAAGTCCACAGAAATATCTGTGAACTTATTATAAATTTCTTAATATTTTAGTTATTTACAAACAATATTTACTATCTTTCCTGGTACATATATTTCTTTAATAATATTATCTGTAAGCTTGTCAGCTACAACTTCTTTGGCTTTACTTATAATACTGTCTTTAGCTTCATCTTTAGCTATAGTCACAACGCCTTTAGTTTTTCCATTAATTTGTATTGCAATCTCAACTTCATCATCAACTAATGCTGCCTCATCATATGTTGGCCATGTATTATTAAATACACTTCCTTCTCCACCAAGCTCTTGCCATAATTCTTCACTAATATGAGGAGCAAATGGAGCGAGTAATATAATTGCTGTTTTTAAAGTTTCTTTATCAACACCTGTAGTCTTAGTAAGTTCAACAAACTTGTTATTGTACTCCATAAATCCACTTACTACAGTATTTAAGCTAAATTGATTCAATCTAATAGTTATATCATGTGTAATTTTATTTCTAAGTTTTACAAGCTCTTTTGTAACTTCTACATCTTTATCTTTATTAGTCATTACCATAGTATAGAATCTATTGATAAATCTATATACACCATCTATTCCTCTGTCATCCCATTCTGAATCTAATTCAGGAGGTCCAACAAATAATTCATACAATCTTAGTGAATCACAACCATAATCTCTAACTAAATCATCTGGTGATACTACATTCCCTTTAGACTTAGACATCTTAATGCCATTTTTACCTGTTATCATTCCTTGATTAAATAACTTTGTAAATGGTTCATCAAAATCAACTACACCTATATCATTTAAGAATTTTGTATAAAATCTTGAGTATAATAAATGTAGTACAGCATGTTCAACACCACCAATATACATATCAACTGGAAGATATTTGTTTGCCTTATCTTTATCAACTAAAGCTTCACTATTCTTAGGATCAACATATCTTAAGAAATACCAACTTGAACCAGCCCATTGAGGCATAGTATTTGTCTCTCTCTTTGAAGGTTTTCCACAACATGGACAAGTTGTATTTACCCATTCTTCAATATCTGCAAGTGGAGACTCTCCAGTACCAGTAGGTTGATAACTCTCTACTTCTGGTAATAATAATGGTAATTCTTCTTCTGGAACAGGTACTGCTCCACAATCTGGACAATGTACAATTGGAATTGGTTCTCCCCAATATCTTTGTCTTGAGAACACCCAATCACGAAGCTTATAATTAGTAGTCTTCTTGCCTAATCCTCTATACTCTATCATTGCAGGAGCTTCTTTTTTAAGAACAGCAGATTCCATACCATCCCATTCCCCTGAGTTAACCATAGTACCATTAGCATCTGTATATGCCTCTATCATATTTTCAATTGCTACACCATCTTTTGATATTACTTGTACAATTGGTAAGTCAAACTTCTTAGCAAATTCAAAATCTCTATCATCATGTGCAGGAACACACATAATAGCTCCTGTACCATAATCAACTAATACATAGTCTGATAACCATATTGGTACTTTCTTGCCATTTAGAGGATTAATTGCATAACTTCCAGTAAATACACCTGTCTTTTCTTTATCTTGAAGTCTATCCACACTTGATTTAAGTGATGATTGATAAATATAATCTTCTACTGCTACTCTTGTATCATCAGTAGCCAATTCTGCTGCTAAACTATGTTCTGGAGCAAGAACCATAAATGTTGCACCATATAATGTATCTGGTCTAGTTGTATATACTGTAATATTCTTATCTGTTCCATCAATTTGGAAATCTACTTCTGCTCCATTAGATTTACCAATCCAATCAGCTTGCATCTTCTTAACCTTTTCAGGCCAGTCAAGTTTATCCAAATCATCTAATAATCTATCTGCATATGCTGTTATTTTAAGCATCCATTGACGTAAGTTTTTCTTAGTAACATCTGAATCACAACGCTCACATTTACCATTTACAACTTCTTCATTTGCAAGACCTGTTTTACAAGAAGGACACCAATTAATTGGCATTTGTTTCTCATATGCTAATCCCTCTTTGAACATCTTAACAAATATCCATTGAGTCCATTTATAAAATTCAGGATCAGTTGTATTAACTTCTCTCTCCCAATCATATACTGCTGCTATTTCATTAATTTGCTTTTTAATGTTTGATACATTTTCTGCTGTAGATATACTAGGATGTACGCCTTGCTTTATTGCATAATTCTCTGCTGGAAGACCAAATGCATCCCATCCCATCGGGTGAATAATATAATATCCATTAAGCATCTTATAACGACTCCATACATCACTTATAACATATCCTCTCCAATGTCCTACATGAAGTCCATTGCCTGATGGATATGGGAACATATCAAGACAGTAGTATTTCTCTTTATTACCATCATCAACATTAACAGGATTAGCTTCCCAGTTTTTACGCCATTTCTCTTCAATTGCCTTATGATAATACATTGTAGCCATAATCTTATCCTCCTATATATTAAGCCTTTAAGCTATTTTTTCCACTAATATATACTCTGTATACATTCTTACTAAGCTCGAAAACACAATAGTATAATTTTAACCATATTATATTAGTTTGTCAATCCTCTTAACTACATACAAAAAGAGTATTACAAAGTGTACCTACACCTTATAATACTCTGCATTTACATAAATATTAATTATAGAAACAATGTGAACCAATTATTGTATAGTCTGGATGTGCTTCTGTATCTACTCTACTAGTTCTATTAAAATATAAGTAATTTCCTATATTATTGCTTCCTGCTAATGCATCATTAGCTGCTTGTACAGCCGTTGATGATGGTCTCTTACTTCCGTTAACATAACTACCTAATGATGATGTAACACCAAATTGTCCTGGTGCATATATAACACTTGAAACTGAACCCCATCCATTTCTAACTCTGTTAAGAACAACATTGGCTACAGCTAATTGTCCATCATAACTTTCACCGCCTGCTTCTAAATATACAACACATGCTAGTAAATATGAATCGTCTACAACTGTTTGAGCTGCTGAATTTGTAGCGTTTGGAGCATTATTTGCTGTATTACTATTACTGTTATTTCCTGATGATGCTTTTGTCTTTTTCTTGCTTTCTGATGCTTTCTTAGCTGCTGCTTCTTCTTCAGCTTTCTTCTTATCTGCTGCCGCTTTTTCAATTGCTGCTATTTGCTCAATTGATAAAGCTTCTTCATACTTATAATCTACATCAATATAATCTGCACATACAAAACCTGTTGGTTTCTCACCAGTTTCTTCATCTGGTTCACCATTAAGCTCTATCTGTACCCACTCTTCATTACTATCTACTACTTTAACTTCTGTGTCAATCTCTATGTAATCAATAATGCTAGCATCTGTAGATGCTTCTGTTCTAATACGAACACCTTCACTATTAATAGTTCCCATTAATTGAATGTTTTGTTCTGCAAATTGCTCTGCTTCTATTCCTGATAATATATATTCACTCTTAACATAGCCTTCTACATCACCAGATTTAATTCTAGTCCATTCACCTTCTACAGCAATAATTTCACCAACATTAGCAAATTCCATCTGTCCAGCTAATTCTGACTCCACAGAAGCCTCTGTTCTTATATTAAGGGTTCCTTCTACACTTACAACAATCTTACTATCAAACTCTGATTCTGGTTCTGGAGCTACATCAGTTACTGCTGTTACTTCAGCAACTTCAGTACTTATCTCACTTACCATATCTTTAACAGCATCTATTGATACAACATCTATTGCAGCATCTTCATACATTGTAACAATGGTAGTCTCTTCTTCTACATCAGTAGCAATTACAAGACCTACACATAATGCCAATAACATGGACAATGTAATTGACATTACCATGATATTTCTTCCTCTGTATTTATAGTTAAATACATTTCTCTTCATATCTGTAGTAAATCTATTTAACTTTTTGCTTGCTCTACGTTTCATTCTTAATCTCCATTCCAATTATTAATTATCTGTTATAATTGTTACGAATTTGTTACATACAAATAATATCATTTAATAAATTGATTGTCAACCCTACATATGGTAAAATATCTTAAGTCAATACATACATATTGTA
>JAVBSN010000030.1:0-17135 GCA_031547045.1 Lachnospiraceae bacterium | reverse complement strand
TATCAATCTCTTTCTCAGCTCTAGTATTCTCATGCTTCTTGATTACATTGTTAATATAATCATCTATAGATGCACAAGCAACAATACCTGTTTGACTTCTTCCATCCATAACAAGTTCATATATATAGTATACTGATTTATCTTCTGTAATATAGCTTCCATCTTCAATCATACCATTAAGAAGCTCTCTAGCCTTATCGTATACACAAGGTGCATATGTATCAACACTATCATCAAAAGCAGTCTCAGCTCTATCAATTCTTAGAAACGATAATGGTTCTTTGCTAACTTCTACCTTTGCTTCTTCTCTGTTATATACATCATAAGGGAGAGCAGCTATTTTCTCTACTATATCTGCCCTCGGTCTTAATCCATTAAATGCTTTTATATTCGCCATATTATATCTCCTCATTAAATTTCAAAACTACTAAAATTGTACCATGAAACCGATAAAATTACAACGATATATAATAAACCACATTTTAAGTTTTAATATTTTTTTCTTCTAGTTATAGACCATGTTGATAACATAGATATACCTATTGTTAATATTAACGCAACTATTATAGAACCTACTGGTATCTTATAATGTATATCATTTGTTGATTCAGCTAATAATTTAAAAAAGCTATATGCAATACCACTTCCTATTATACTTCCTATTATAGTTCCTGTTATAGCTGCCATAGTTCCTTCTATAATTAACAACTTATCAACTTGTTTCTTACTCATACCAACTATTCTGTAAGTCTCTAATTCCTTCTTCCTAAGTATTATATTAGAACTTAGATTATTCATCATATTAAACATACAAATAAGCAGTATTATTCCTATTACTACATAGGATATGTATCTTATACAAGTTATTCCTATAATTATCATACGTACTCCATCAAAAACATCATAAAACACAAACTTTCTATTTTCTACAGTAAAATCTTTTACATTCTCGAAAGCTAATGCATCTTCGGCTTTAAAAAGCACTTCTGATCCCTGAGGGTATCCCTGAGCTCCATTTTTCATATACCCAGCTTTATTGAATATAAGGGATGGTTTATTATGAAAATATACTGCATAGTTTCCATTATTGACTATATCATCAGCCTCAACAATAGCCACCACTGTAACTTCTCTACAATACCCATCTTCAACCAACTTGCAAGCATATTCCCAATAATCCTGTTCCTTTATTGTCTCACTCATAGGATTTTTATCAATATATTCATTAATTTTTCTATCGTCAGGTATTTTTATTGTATCTCCTACCTCTACATCTGATAATTTTATAGTAATATCTTTAGTATTATTATCTGTATCTACATATGTTTTTTTATAATAATTGCATAGAATTACTTCATCTTCAGTCATTGAATCATAATCAATATTACCATCAACTAAATACTTCTTAAGACCATCTATTTGTTCCCTTTCATATCCGTATATTTTTATATGAAAATTATCCTTGCCTTCTATCCTTCTTAATTTTTCTTCACCACAAAAACTTGATTTTTCGTATTTAAGGATAATATTACTAATCCCCTCTATCTGATTAATCTCTTCCATATAATCAGCTAAATCTATTTCTTCATAGTTTCTATTACTACCATATCCATATTGCCAAAAGTCATTTTCCATATTAATAGAACCATCATATAATACATCTTCTATTAGAAACATATCTTTTACAAGATTAGATATAGAATTAAGCCCAACAAATAACAATACACTTAGACTTATTCCCACGCAAGTCGATACAAATTTCCCTCTATTTCTCTTTATATTTTTAACAGCATAATCTCCTTCTACACCTAAAATTTTTCTTACTATAAAAGAGCTTCTACTTTTAAATAGCTTTTCTTTTTTAATAGTTTTTCTTCCCTTAATAGCATCTATTGGTGTTATTAGTCCTGCCACTCTAGCAGGCTCAATAAGAGAAAAGGAAATAGCTATACTTGTAAATATAATAGTTATTAAGACTACTATAGGATATATACCTATATAGAAGAATTCATTATAGCCTAATTCTTTTATCAGTCCTGTCATCAACACTCTTATAACCAATAGACCAACATAAGATATAATCATACCCAATATATTTGCTAATACTCCTAACATAAGTCCTTCACTTAAGAGCATACCCACTAATTGTTTTTTGGACATACCTACATATCTTAGTATTCCATAATCCTTAGTTCTCTCTGCAACAGATATAATAAATGAATTTCTTATTATAAATACACATACAAAGAACATAAACCAAAATGCAAAAAATGATAATATATATGTAAGTAATGAAGATGCATCTTTTTCATCATTTGTATATAAATATCCTACAGAATCTAACGCTCCTCCTACATTATATTTATTACAAAAATATCTTAAATCTCCTTCTACATCATTTCTATTTGCCAATTTTATCTTAAGATTACAATATGCAGGCTGGTTTTCCCTATCTATTACAGAGAATCCTTTTGCCCAATCTGAATATCCTCCATCATAAATATAATTTTGTTCAAAAATTCCTACTAATGTATATTCCTTTTCAGTATAGATTCTCTTAACTCTAGATTTTTCACCATTTTCATCGACATAATCAGGATCATTAACAAATTCCGTTTTTCTAAATTCAAATGAAATTACATCTCCTATTTCATAATCTGATAGATATTTCATAGTTTGATCAGATAATACAATTTCATTATTATTTTCAGGATACCTGCCTGACTGCAATGAAATTCCCATCATATCATCATTCACTTCACCTACTTCAAAATAATCTATATAAATACCATCATACTTTTCTTCAGATAAGTAAAAAAATATCTCTCCAATATCTTCTCTATAATTAAATAACATAGTATCTTTTATCTTTTTATCATCAAGCAGTTCTTTATATGTTTTTCCATCAACCTCCATTAAATATATCTCATAATTTCCTGCTATCCACTGGGTACTTCTTACATTACAATCTTTAACAGACATATATAATGTTAACATTCCAAAAAACAAAGCAACAGCAAGGGATATTCCTAACATATTGTTAATAGTTCTTCTTCTATTGCTAAACATATAACTCTTAGCCAAGTTCATATAATTATTCATAAGCGTTTACCTTATCTTCAATAATCTTACCATCTGAAATTGTAATAATTCTATCTGCCATATTTGCAATATCCATATCATGAGTAACTACTACTAATGTTTGTTTATATTTTTTTGCACAATCTATAAGCATATTCATTATCTCAAGACCATTTTTCTTATCAAGGTTACCTGTTGGCTCATCTGCTAATACCACTGAAGGTTTATTTGCTAATGCTCGTCCAATGGCTACTCTTTGTTGTTGTCCACCTGATAACTGATTTGGTAGATGTTCTTTTCGCTCTGTTAGCCCTAATATATCTACTATTTCATCTATATAATCTTTTTCTGGCTTTTTCTTATCTAACATTATAGGCATAACTATATTTTCATAAGCTGTAAGTACAGGAATCAAGCTATAATCTTGTAATACATATCCTACTTTTCTTCTTCTAAAGGCTGATCTTCTATCATCATTAAGGTTATATACATCATATCCATCAACTTCAACGTCTCCACTAGTAGGTTCTATAACTCCTCCTATCATATGTAACAATGTAGATTTACCCGAGCCCGATGCTCCTACTATAACTACAAATTGACCTAATTCAATGTCTAATGATACATTATCTACTGCCTTAACCTCTGATTCATTTTTTCCATAAACTTTTGATAAATTACTAATGCTAATTACTTTCATAATACCCCTCCTTGAATTTATTATATATCCTTTGATTTTCTTATTACTGACCATGTGGCTATCATTGATATTCCTATAGTAAAAACAAATGCAACCAATACAGGTACTACTGGTATTTTAAAATGAAGATTATTCATAGACTCTACTATTAATTTAAAAACACCATATCCAATACTACCTCCAATTATGCTACCAATTATAGTTGATACTACTGCTGCCATGTTACCTTCAATAATTAACAACTTATTAACTTGCTTCTTACTCATTCCAACCAGTCTATAGGTTTTTAATTCTTTTTTTCTAAGTATTATATTTGAATTCAAATTATTCATTAAATTAAACATACAAATGAATATTATAATCATTGCAACTATATACAAAATATACTTAACACACTTTAAAACTATAAATCCACTACGCATACCTCCATATAAATCAACAAAGGCAATATCTCTGTTATAAAAAACATAATCCTTCACATTACTAAAAGAGGATGCAGAATCAATACTAAAAAGAACGCGTGAACCATCGGCATCTCCCTCAGTTGCATTCTTTATATACCCTTCCATATTGAATATAAGTAATGGTGAATCTATAATCATACCACCTCTATTTGATACATCATCATAATTTACTATAGCTACTACTGTAACTTCATTGTAACAACCATCTTTAACTAGTTGCTTAGCATACTCTATGATTTCACTATATTTCTTGCTTATATCTTCATTATTGTTGTTTTCAATGAATTCAACCAACATTTTTTCATCTGGTATTTTAATTGTATCTCCTACCTCTACAGATGATAATTGTATATCAGTCGTAACAACATCATTATTTTCATCAACATATTTTTGTCTACAATAATTATATAAAATTACATCATCTTCATCCATTAGATTGTAATCTATATTTCCCTCTACAACATATTCTTTAAGATTATTTATCTCGTTTTCACAATATCCATGCATTGACATAATTCTATGTTCTCTACCGTTATATTTCCCTATTTTTTCATCTCCACAATAGCTCATTCTCTCATATATAAGTGCAATATTATCAATACCTTCTATCTGTTTTATTTCATCAATATAATCAACTAAATCTATATCTTCTGAATAATTAAATAGACCAAAAGTTCTTTCACTATTAATCTTAGCATCATACATTTCCCCATCATATATTATATCTTCTGTCACAAACAAATTTTCTACACTATCAGATATAGATGTCATGCCAACAAAAAGCATAATGCTTATACTCATTCCAACACAGGTGGATATGAATTTTCCTCTATTCCTTCTTATATTTTTATAAGCATATTCGCCTTCTATGCCTAACAATTTTCTTATTATAAACGAACTTTTAATTCGTAATACTTTTTCTTTCTTAACTGATTTTCTACCTAATATAGCATCTATAGGTGTAATTAAGAGCGCCACTCTTGCTGGTTCAATAAGAGCAAACAAAATAATTATTATAGAAAATATTATGGTTAATATAACCGCTTTAGGAAATAACCTTATATAAAAGAAGTCATTATATCCTAAATCTTTTATTAATCCTGTAGCCATTACCCTTATAATCCATAATCCTATGTAAGATATAATAATTCCCAATGCACTAGCTATACTACCTAACATCAATCCTTCACATAATAGAATTCTTCTTAATTGTTTTTTAGACATACCAACACATCTAAGTATTCCATAATCCTTTGTTCTTTCTGCTATTGATATGATAAATGAATTTCTTATAATAAATGCTGATAGAAAATATATAAATGAAAATGCAAAAAACAATAATATATATTCTAGAAGAGAAGATGTTAACGCCATCTCTGATGAATAATATATATATCCTACAGTAGAAAGTTCCCCATCCAATTTATACTTATCTACTAAATACGAATAATCTTTTTCTACATTGTTTCTATATTTTAATTTTATCTTAGCGTCACAATATTTAGGTTGATTACTTCTGTCAATCAATGTATATGCTTTCAACTGATCTTCATAACCATATAGATTTATACTGTTTATACTAAAAACACCTGTTAATATATATTCTTTTTCATTTGTTTCAAGAAATATTTTATCTCCAATTTGAAAATTTCTATAATTTCTCATTGCATCATTAGATAGAATTATCTCATTACTGTTTTGTGGGTAAGTTCCTTCTTTCAAAGTAATACCCAATACATCTTCTCTCACTTCACTAACTTCATCACAATAAATGTAGTCTACAGGTATATCATATGAATATTCATCTATTGCATATTTTTCCATATCACTTAAAGAATTAATCAATACTATATCTTTTATCTTATTATCATCAACTATATCTTTATATGTTTTCCCGTCAATGCTATATACTTCTATTTCATAAGAACCACATACCCACTCATTAACTTTCTTACTACAATCTCTTATTGACATATACAAAGTTAACATACCAAAAAGAAGGGCAACTGATAATGCAATACCACAAATGCTATTTATTGTTCTATTCTTATTGTTAATTAAATATTTCTTTGATAACTGTATATAATTATCCATAAGCTTCCCCTCTTATTTGCCATTTCAAATTAACACTTATTTAAATCTATATTCTTAAATATATTTCTCATATATTCTTAATGTTATATTTTATAATATAATTATTGTGCTATACTATATATTAATACAATTTAAATTTAGAAAGGTATATATTTATGACTAATAAATCCGTTGAATTTTCAAAAACTGAACAAGTACATGTTATTCAGCCCAAAGACTTAAATGGGGGTGGCCGACTTTTTGGAGGTGCCTTACTTCAAATGATAGATGAATTAGCTGGCATTGTCGCTATAAGACATTCTGAATGTGCTACTGTTACTACTGCCGCAATAGATAATCTTAATTTTAAAGCTGGCGCATATGTAAATGACATGATTGTTCTTATTGGTTATATTACTTATACTGGGAAAACTTCTATGGAAGTACGTGTAGACACATACGTAGAAGATGTTAAAGGAATGCGACATCCCATAAACAGAGCATATTTTGTAATGGTAGGTATGGATAATAATAACTTGCCTACACCAGTTCCTAAATTAATAATAGAGACTGAATCACAAAAAGCTGAATGGGAAGGTGCCATTAAAAGAAGAAACCTCCGTCTCGAAAGAAGAAAAGAAGGTTTTTAAATACATCCCCTAACTGTAATACCCCTAGTAATACACTTATTATAATTTTTATTAGTATATATGTCAATATGTATTAATAGACTAAGTAACAATTTATACTTTAAAAATCTTTAATTTTATTTTATAATGTTATAGAAAATTTACAAAGAAAGTTGGAAAACAATATGATAAAAGTTGCAGTATTTGGTAGTGGCAACGTAGGTAAAGCTGTAGTTGAAGCTTGTCTTAGTTGTAATGATATTGAGTTAGTTGGAATAGTAGGTCGTTCTTCAGCAGGAAAAACAATGAGTGGATATACAATTGTATCTGATATGAACGAACTTTCAAAATTTGATGTAGCAATTCTTGCTATGCCTACTAGAACAGTTCCTGAAACAGCAGAAAACTTATTAAAGCAAGGTATCTGTACAATAGACAGTTACGATATACATACAAGTATCTTAGAAGTTCGTGAAAGACTTAACAAAGCTGCTGTAGAAGGTAATTCAATGGCAATTACTGCTGCTGGTTGGGATCCAGGTAGTGATTCTGTAGTCCGTACACTAATGGAAGCTATGGCTCCAAAAGGTGTTACATATACAGATTTCGGACCAGGAATGTCAATGGGACACTCTGTTGCTGTAAAAGCAATTGAAGGTGTAGCTGATGCTCTATCTGTTACTATTCCAACAGGAACAGGAATTCATAGAAGAATGGTTTATGTTGAGTTAAAAGAGGGCTATAGTCTTGAACAAGTTACGAAGTGGATTAAAGAAGATGATTATTTCTCACATGATGAAACATATGTAACAGCAGTTTCAGATATTAGTGCAATTATGGATGTTGGACATGGTGTTCACATTGAACGTAAAGGTGTATCTGGTATTACTCATAATCAGATTTTTGAATTTAGTATGAAAATTAACAATCCTGCTCTTACTGCTCAAGTTCTAGTATGTTCTGCTCGTGCAGCTATGAGACAACAACCTGGTTGTTATACATTAATAGAGATTCCTCCTGTAGATTTCTTAGAAATGACACGAGAAGAAGCTGTTAAAAAATTAGTATAATATAACAACATATATATAAAGAGTCCTACTCGTAACACATATTCTGACGAATATGGCTACGGAGTAGGACTTTTCTTATATTATAAATCTTATTAACATCTCTATACTGCTTCTTCAAATTGTGAATTATATAATTCCTTATAGAATCCACCTTGTGACATTAATTCATCATGGCTTCCTTGCTCAATAATATCTCCATCTTTCATTACCAATATTAAGTCTGCATCTCTAATAGTTGATAATCTATGAGCTATTATAAAGCTTGTTCTACCCTTCATAAGGTTATGCATTGCTCTTTGAATTCTAACTTCTGTTCTTGTATCAACAGAACTTGTTGCCTCATCAAGTATTAGTATCTTAGGGTCTGCAAGTATTGCTCTAGCAATAGTTAATAATTGCTTTTGTCCCTGTGATATATTACTTGTTTCTTCGTTTAATATCATATTATAACCGTCTGGTTGGGTGCTTATAAAACGATGAGCATGTGCCGCCTTTGCTGCAGCAATAACTTCTTCTTCAGTAGCATCTAACTTACCATATTTAATATTATCCATAACACTTCCATTAAATAACCATGTATCTTGAAGTACCATTCCAAACATTTCTCTAAGTTCACTTCTATTAAAGTCTTTAATATTATGACCATCTACTAATATAGCACCTTCATTAACATCATAAAATCGCATAAGCAGTTTAACAATAGTAGTCTTGCCTGCTCCTGTAGGTCCAACTATGGCAATACGTTGTCCTTCTGCAATCTTAGCTGAGAAATCATTTATAATAATCTTATCTTCATTATATCCAAATTTAACATTTTGGAATTCAACATTTCCCTCTAATCCTGTAATATCAACTGGATTCTCTACAGTTTGATCTTCTTCCTCTTCTTCTAAGAATTCAAATACTCTTTCAGCCGCAGCGGCTGTAGATTGTAATTGGTTGGTTATCTGAGCCATCTGTTGAATAGGTTGATTCAAACTTCTGATATATTGTATAAATGATTGTATTTGTCCAACTTGAATTGTTCCTTTTGCCGCAAGTACACCACCCAATATAGCTATTAATACATAACCTACATTACCTACAAATACCATAATAGGCATCATTACACCTGAAATTGCTTGTGACTTCCATGCTGACTCATATAATTTATTATTTATCTCAACAAAATCTTCTATAGAGGCCTCTTCTTTATTAAATACTTTAACTATATTGTGTCCAGAATATACTTCTTCAATTTGACCATTAATATCACCAAGATACTTTTGTTGATTTTTAAAATGCTTCTGCGAAAACTTAACTATTATCATCATACAAATCATAGACAATGGTACAACAATAAATGAAGCTCCTGTCATTAATAAGTTAATTCTTACCATCATAACCAATACACCAACTAACATTGTTATTGATGTAATCATTTGAGTAAAACTTTGGTTAAGACTCATTCCTAATGTATCAATATCATTAGTTACTCTTGATAATATATCTCCTACTGTTCTACTTTCAAAGTATTTCATAGGCATTCTATTTATCTTCTCAGATAATTCTTTTCTAAGCTTATATGTTACTGCATTTGATACCCTAGTCATAATGAATCCTTGAATTAATGCAAAGATTAAACTAGCAACATACAAACACATTAACCTTATTAATATTTCACCTATCTTAGTAAAATCAATACCACCTGTTCCGTATATCTTATTTACTAATCCATTAAATATTTCAGTAGTAGCATCACCTAATATAGTAGGTCCTATAACACTAAAAATTGTACTTCCTATAGCAACTATAAGTACTATAACTAACCATCCTACATAACCTTTCATGTGTGTGAATAGTTTTCCCATTGTACCCTTAAAGTCTTTTGCCTTTTCACCTGGCATCATTCCATGACCTGGTCCACCGCCCATTGGTCCTCTTTTAGGTCTATTATTTTTGTTATTACTCATTTGGATTCACCTCCTTAGTATTAGAAGCTAACTCTGCTTCACTAAGCTGAGATGCAGCTATTTGTTGATAAACTTCACAATCTCTCATAAGCTGACTGTGATTACCAATTCCTGCTACTATACCATCATCTAGCACTATTATTTGATCTGCGTGAAGTATTGTACTTATTCTTTGTGCAACTATAAACACTATACTTTCTTTTGTAACTTTACCTAATTCTTTTCTTAATGCAACATCCGTCTTAAAATCCAAAGCCGAGAAAGAATCATCAAATATATATACTTCGGGGTGTCTTGCTATTGCTCTTGCTATAGACAATCTTTGCTTTTGTCCACCACTTACATTGCTACCACCTTGTGATATTGATGTCTCAAATTTATCTGGTTTTTCATTAATGAATTCTATAGCTTGTGCTATAAATGCAGCTTCTTCAACCTCTTCATTACTAGCATCTTCATTACCAAATCTAATATTAGAATCTATATCACCTGAGAAAAGCACGCTCTTCTGAGGAACATATCCTATTGTTTTTCTCAATTCTTCTTGAGACATATCTCTAATATCTACACCATTTATAGTTATATTTCCTTCTGTAACATCAAAAAATCTTGGAATTAGATTTACAAGTGTTGACTTACCACTACCTGTACTTCCGATTATTGCTGTTATTTTACCTTTACCTGCTGTAAAACTTATATCAGATAATACATCTTCACTTGCATCTTGATATTTAAATGAAACCTTATTAAATATTATTTCACCCTTATTGTTACTCTCATTTGCTTTAGAAACTTCAGGATCATTAACACTTGACTCTGTCTGTAATATTTCATTTATTCTATCACCTGAAACTGCTGCTCTCGGAATCATAATAGATACCATAGATATCATTAGGAATGACATTATAACTTGCATTGCATATTGTATAAATGCCATCATGTCACCAACTTGCATAGAACCCTCATCTATTCCATAAGCGCCTTTATATACAATAAGTACAGCAACACCATTCATAATAAACATCATTATTGGCATCATAAAAGCCATAGCTCTATTTACAAAAAGATTTGTTTTCATAAATCTTTGATTTGCTTCATCAAATCTCTCTTCCTCATGTTTACTTGTACTAAACGCTCTAATAACAGATAAACCTGTAAGAATCTCTCTCATTACTAGATTAAGATTATCTATCATAGATTGAAGTTTCTTAAACTTAGGCATTACTAATTGGAACAAACATAATATTACCATTAATAAGATTCCTACAGCTAGACCTATAATCCAAGTCATATTACTATTTGTATTTAATACTTTTACTACACCACCAATACCCATAATTGGTGCATATAATACAATTCTAAATACCATCATCATAAGCATCTGTACTTGTTGAATATCATTAGTACTTCTAGTTATTAAAGATGCTGTGGAAAACTTATCAAATTCTGCATTAGAAAATGATATAACCTTTCTAAATACATCCTCTCTTATTCCTTTACTAAATGCTGCTGCTATTCTTGAAGATAGAACAACAACGATTGTAGCTGCAATCATACCTAATGCTGCTAATCCTATCATCTTCAATCCTATATCTTTAATATAGTTAGATTGTATCTTATTTAAGTCCATTCCAATACTAGTATATTCTCCTTTGATATATACAATATTCATCTGGTCTTTAATAGTATCTGGAGCTTCTTCCATTAAAGATGTTACCTGATCAGCTATTCCCATTCTTGTTGTATAATCCAAACTTTTCATCATCATTAATATATCTGTATCTTCTGGAAGTTGCATCATACTTGTTATCTTTTCTTTTGAATCCTCACTACTAAAAGCAGTAACAATTAACATAGGATCACTCATTATTTCTGATAACTTATCAACTGCTTCTCTATCCGTTGAATCAAAAACATATAGCTCCTTATCTCCATCAATATTAACATCTTTAATATCACTACTATTTTTCAACGTATAATAGCTTAACATACTATCAACGTCTTTTTCTTCCATAAACAAGCTTAGGTTATCAACTGCTTCTTTAGATAAATACATTGGTATAGATGTATCTATTCCATATTGTTGAATTCCTACATTGACTATATTAGATGTATATGATGGTAATGACAATTCACAATATGCTTGCAAAAACAGCATAACTACAGCAATTAAGATTACACCTATATAGCCTTTTAAATACTTAAGTAATTTAATCATTTCTATTCCTCTCTTATTTTAAGCATAACAAAAGGGGCTTTATATAACCCCTTTATAAATTCTACTAATTATAGTATATTATTGTATTACATACAATAAACAGATTATAAAATTTCTGTAAAGTTTATGCACCACAGCATTTCTTAAACTTCTTACCACTTCCACAAGGACATGGATCATTTCTACCTACTTTAGGAGCTTTAACGATTGTCTTTGAAGATTTTTCATTCTTATATAACTCTTTCTTTTTATCTTCTGTTAATAGTTCGTCCCATTCAGGTAATGTATATAACCATTCTGCGTTACATCCAACCATATTCATATATAATTTTTCAACATCAATTTCTAATGAAACCTTAGTATCTTCTTCCATATTTTCAATATCATTAGAAGTTTTTAAACTCTCATCTATTCCATCAAGGAATCCTGTCATTATACTAATTGTAGTCTCATATTTCTCTGCTAATTCTTTAACTGTTCCCGTAATTACTGTACTAGGATCTGCAAGTAATTGTTTATATATTCCTTGCTCTATTCCAAAATAATTAAGCCAAAATTGTTTTCCTTCTGGTGTTCTGTCGTCTAAACTGTATGCGTAATCACGCCACTCTTTTAATAAACTCATAATATACCGCCTTTTATCTTAAATATAGTTATAAAACCTTTCCTAGTATATCAAAATATAAAATTATTTTCAACTAAAATGAATAAATTATAATACTCCGTCAATAATATAATTATCCTCCCCTTTTATACACATGATTACAAATAGAGCTCGATGCTTATATTCAAGTATCGGGCTCTAACTTTATTTATCCTTATTAAAGATGTTATATAAAATTAACATTCCCCACATTACTGCAGGAACTACAATGGTTATATAAAACATTCCCAAAAAATACTCACTACCTATTATACCTAAAATAGATGTAACAATAGTTAAAAGCAATAAAATCGCCACAATTGATATAGCTAATATACGCTTAATCATATCCTACTCTCCTGTAATTTTCTTAAAATAATCGATAACCTGTTTTTCATATCCATTAGTACTTGGTTCATAAAACTTTTTACCTACTAATTCATCAGGCAAATATTGTTGTTTAACATAATGATTAGGATAGTCATGAGCATATTTATAACCAACATGTCCAAGTTTAGCCGCACCACTATAGTGAGCATCTCTTAAATGTACTGGAACTTGAAAAGCTCCTAATCGTTTAACAGATTCATTTGCTGAAAAAATAGCATTTACAACAGCATTACTCTTTGGCGCACATGCTACATATATGGCTGCATTTGCCAATATAATCTGTGCCTCTGGCATTCCTATTTTCTCAACTGCACTAGCACATGATACTGCAACTGTAATAGCATTTGGATCTGCTAATCCAACATCCTCTGATGCACATATCATAATTCGTCTAGCGATAAACGTTACACTTTCTCCTGCATATAACATCTTAGCTAAATAAAATACAGCGGCATCTGGATCTGAACCTCTCATACTTTTAATAAATGCTGATATTGTATCATAATGATTATCACCATCTTTATCATATCGTAAAGCTCTTCGTTGTATGCATTCCTCAGCAACATCTAATGTTATATGGATCTTACCATCATTATTATCTCTTTCAGTAGTAAGTATTCCTAATTCAATTGCATTTAATCCACTTCTTGCATCACCTTCACACATATCAGCTAAAAAATCTAATGCCTCATCTGTTATAACCGATTCATAGCTTCCCATACCTTTATCTGTGTCGTACACTGCTCTTTGTATAAGTTTCTTAATATCATTTTTCTCTAATGGTTTTAATTGAAATACATTAGATCTTGATATTAAGGCTTGATTAACTTCAAAATATGGATTCTCTGTTGTTGCACCGATTAAAATTACTACTCCGTCTTCAACAAATGGTAATAGATAATCTTGCTGTGCCTTATTAAACCTATGAATCTCATCAATGAATAAAATAGTCTTCTTTCCAAAAGCACCAAGACTCTCTTTTGCTTCATTAATAATTACTTCCATATCTTTTTTGCCTGAAGTAGTTGCATTAAGTTGTTTAAATATAGCACTTGTAGTATTGGCTATAACCATTGCCAAAGTTGTCTTGCCAGTTCCCGGAGGTCCATAAAAGATTATAGAACTTATTTTATCTGCTTTAATAGCCCTATATAATAATTTATCTTCTCCGATAATATGACTTTGACCCACTACTTCATCCAAAGTAGTAGGTCTTAATCTCTTTGCCAATGGCGAATCTTTATCCTTATTCTTTTCACGCATGTAATCAAACAAGTCCATTATTATACCTGAAATCCTAACTTTCTTAATATACCTAAAAATTTGTCTATTTCAATTGGTTTACATATGTAATCATCATAATCACTACAAATATGCTCACTTGATAAACCAACTTCATCTAAAGCACTAATCATAATTACTTTAGATCTAGCTTCCTTATTAACATCTAGCTTACGCTCTGCTTCTCTAACTGCCTCTAATGCCTTGTAACCATCTAATCGTGGCATCATAATATCCATACATACTAAATCAAACGGTGTACTTCTATTAATTGCACCAACAAAAACATCTACTGCTGACATTCCATCTTCTACTGTAACAACATCCCCATATCTTTCTAATAATTTCATAAGAAATCTTCTATTAGCAATGTCGTCCTCCGCAATAAGTATTCTCATTATTGTACCCCCTTATATATCCTTATTAGTAAGAGATTCTAACAACTTATTCATAGTGTCCATAACCTCTTGTTTAAAACCGCTTTGGTGATACTCTACTCTACGGTCTAATAAATATCTTTCAAAAATTCCTAGTAACATAGATGCTAACTCTTTCGCACTAAATACATTAACTAACTCTTTTGCATCTAATGCATTGTTAATTAAATCTGTAAGAAAAACTCCTCGTTCTACTATACACGCCGCAATACGTTCTCTTGTATCTGTATTATGCAATAAGCCTTCGTAATTAAGTACAATTGCTGCTATCTCAGGATAACCTTCATAGTAGGTAGCATAAGTTTCAAAAAACCATAATATTTTTTCAATGGTAGTTCCTTTTTTCAATGCAACCGTAGCCATTATACCTTTATCAAACTTTATAAAGTGCTCTATTACTTCAACAAGAACCTCATTAATACCTCCAAAACATTTATATATAGTTGCTTCAGTTGTATTCACTCTCATTGCTAAGGTCTTAGTAGACAATGAGTTAAGTCCTGACTCGCTAATAATCTCAATAGCAGAAGCCATAATTCTATCCTGCATAGAGACAAATGATTCGCTCATATCCTACTCTCCCTTCTCATTTATAAACACCCCAATGTATATTATATAATTTTATTCTATTATACCTTTTTTGTCAATCTTTGCCGTCATTTTCAAGTCTATAAAATCTATATATAAATAGCAAAAGAGACTGTCAATTGCTTGACAATCTCTTTAATCAATTACTGCTAATACTGCCATATAACCTATCTAAATCTATTAAAAATAAATTAAAAAAGGTACATTACATATTACTTCGTTGATTACAATTTTACAACATTAGTTGCTTGTGGTCCTTTTTCGCTTTCAACAACGTCAAATTCTACTGCTTGACCTTCTTCTAAAGACTTAAATCCGTCCATAGCAAGACCTGAGTAATGTACGAATACATCGTTTCCTGCCTCGTCTGAAATAAAGCCAAATCCCTTTTGGTTGTTAAACCACTTAACTGTACCTTTGCTCATAATATAATTCCTCCAAAAATAAATATCCTGTCATATTTGTATGACACAAACTTACTTTAACATACTAAATCATAGTCGTCAAGCTAATTCTAAATCTATATTGCAACATTTTACGTCATTTTTAAGCGATTGATATATTATTGTCATTCCTATCATAATAATATACAGTATCAGATAATACATCCATTAGCCCAACAACTGTTTTATTTGCCGATTTAACTATTTCTTTCAAATAATTTTTATCATTAATATATACTTCTGGAACTATTATCACCTCATGAATACTGGATGGTAATATATACAAATTACTAGCTTTTTCATCTGCAAACTTCTTTAAAATATCTTTATAAATCATCGAAGTTGCTCCATTAACACCAATTTCATTTGTTAATACATATAACTTAATTTGTTCCTCTTCATAATATTCCATATATTCCTTACATTCTTCAATATACTCATTAAATAGTGATTTCATATTTGTTATCTTAGCTGGAAATATTCTTCTACTATTTTCTATAGCTGTTCTATATAACTCTCCAACACTAATATTCCATCTTTCCATTTCACTGTTACTAATTAAAGATGTTGCAATACCTACATCATCTTTATGTGCAAGCCAACGAAAAGTTATTGCCAAATCATTAAAAGGTATGTATGGACATTTTTCTAATTGGTTTTTGTTTTTTTCATAATTAATTATTCTAACTATAATATTTTCTTTAATTTTATTATAGTCATATATAGCTTCCGCTTCAAATTCTATGTTTCCCTCATTAAATATTCTTATAGATACTATGTCATCAATAATGCTTAATATAGATTTTCCCTCTAAATATTCTTCATAATATTTATTCAGATAAATTGTAGGTGAAATATTACCACCACCTTTAACAATTGTTATTCCATCTAGACTAATAGAATTATTTTTTGTAACTGATACTACATCTACAACAGCCTCTTCAAAGCCAGCATAATTACTCAGTTCTTCCTTTATATTTTCTTTAATATAATCCAAAAATTCTGGATATTCCATATAGCTTCTCCTTTCAGTTCTAATTATTGTTAATATCAATAAAAGTACGCAAAGCTATCCCCCTTATCCTAAATACGTATTCGCACATAATTCGTATCTCTATAATATTGTAAAATTGGGTTTCTTAAGATAATTCTAGAAACTTAGATAT
>JAVBSN010000042.1:0-6875 GCA_031547045.1 Lachnospiraceae bacterium | reverse complement strand
CTTGTTCTTGTAGTTCTTGTATAATAACAAAACTTTTCCTCTGAAGATTACTACACCACCACAGCTTGTTGCTTCAATCATTGCAATTCCTCCTGCAATTTATTTGGTGTATCAAAAACTAACAATATTATATCAATATATATATCATTTATCAAGTTTTATCGATAATAGGCATCAAATATTTTCTTAGCCACTTGAGTTCCTGTAACTCCCGAATCTGTTGAATCTTCTATAACAACACTTACAACAATATCAGGATTATCAACATTAGAAAATCCTACAAACCATGAATGTGCTTTTCCTTCGCTATTAAACTCTGCTGTTCCTGTTTTTCCAGCTACAGTATAACTAGAACCTGAAAAGGTTGAAGATGCTGTACCATATTCACATACACCCTTTAAATAACCAACTAATAATTCTGCTTCATTAGGATTAATTACCTTTTTATATGATTTGGATGTGAATTTTTTAATTCTTGCACCATCATAATTTTCTATACTATCTATTAAATAAGGTTTCATCATAACACCACCATTTGCAATAGACGACATAATTAAAGCATTGTGAAGAGGGGTTATCTGTGTATTTCCCTGCCCTATTACAGTTTGTGGAATCTCTGATTTATCACTATTACTAGTTAATACAAATGAACTCTTCTTATATACCCCATCATATGGCAAACTATTATTAAATAATAAATCTGTACATAACTGATTATATTTCTTAATATTCAATGTTGTTCCTATATTAGAAAATGATGTGTTACATGAGTAGGCTAAGGAATCTCTTAGACTTACCTCACCATGTGTTTTCCCACCAGCACATCTAATAGATACACTATTGTATATGCCTTCACTTTCACAAATATATGAATAATCTTCATAATTGCTATGTTCTCTTATATATTCTAATAAAGTAATTACTTTAAATGTTGAACCTGGAGGATATAATCCTTGTGTAGCTCTATTAAGTAAAATAGATTCCTCTGAAGAATTTTCACTAGTTACCTTTTCCCATACATTATCAATATCATTAGGATTAAAATCTGGTTTTGAAACCATAGCTAGTATCTTACCTGTATCTGGTTCCATAACAACTACTGCACCATTGGCACTACCTAATGCTTCATATGCTGCACTTTGTAAATTATAATTCAAAGTTGTTATAAGATTATCTCCAATATTTTTCTCTTCTTTTAAATCATTAAATACTTTCTCAAATATATTTGATGATGAAGTAAGGAGATAATAGTTTCCTGTTAGCTCAATACCTGATTTTCCATAAGTAGAAAATCCTACTGCATGTGCGAACATATTTGAATATGGATAGTATCTACCTACTGAACCATCGGAATTAGCCTGATTAGTAGCAACTACGACTCCATCACTAGTAATTATATCTCCTCTTGTTACATAATTAACAAAGTTATCTTGTCTTTTGTTATAAGAGTTTGATATAACATTATCCTTATCAACTACCATAAACTTTACTACATATCCCATTAAAAATAAAAACAATCCAGCAAACATATAAGTAATAAGTAATATTGGTTTATTTCTTTTTGTATTAAGTTCGTTTTTCTTCTTTTCCTTGTCTACAAGAACTCTATATTCTTCGTTATCCACCATTTTTTTCTTCTTTGGTTTTTTATCTTCTTTTACAGAAGGTATTTTTAACTCATTATCTTTGGTTGATACGTTTTCCTTCTTCATCGACTTGGAAATTTCGTTTTTCTTTTTCAATTTTTTCAACCTCTTTATTTTCTATATTACATACACCTTGCATAATAGTAAAAATTATTAAGGTACTTAAAACCGAACTACCACCATAACTTACTAACGGAAGTGTTACTCCTGTAGATGGTATGAATTTAGTAACACCACCTATAGTTAAAAACACTTGGAATATATAACAAATAGCAAATCCAAATGCCATTGTTTTATAAAATAAATTTCTTGCCTTCATTGAAATATTTATAAAACAAATAAAACAACTAAAGCATACAAGAATTAAAGCTAAGGCAAATATAACACCTAACTCTTCTGCAATGGCAGAAAATATAAAATCACTTTCGCTTACTGGAATGGAGTTAGGACTTCCTTTACCTAAACCAGAACCAATCCATCCTCCTGTACCTATAGCAAATAAGGATTGAGCTATCTGATAACCCTTTGTATCAATTACAGACCAAGGATCTTTCCATGCTTGTATTCTAACTGAAACATGGCTAAATAATTTGTCTCCAAAAATTAAAAATGCTGCCAATGCTGCGAATCCGCCACCGCCACAAGTACCTATTAAATATAAGGAATTACCTGTTGCTGTATACAGCATTAATATATAAATAACAAAGTATATGGCTGCTCCACCTAAGTCCTTTTCAAGAACAAGTATTCCTAGATGAACACAAACCATAATTGATGTTTTAATAACATTTTTAAAACTTTGATCTTTTGATAACATACTGGCTATAAAGAATATAAATATTATTTTAACAAACTCTGATGGTTGTAATGTAAATGAACCAACTTTAATCCAGTTAGTTGCACCATATTTCTTAACACCAAATATAAAAACTGAACTTAAAAATATAATACCAGCTACACCATAAATCATACAATAATTTCTAAATGTCTTTATCTTCATCATAATAAATGGAATAAATGATACTAATATTAACGCCCCTGTTGCTATTATAAATTGCTTTATAGCTAGATTATAATCAATTCTAGTTAGCATTGTATATCCTATTAACAATAAGAAACACATATTATTAGTAACTACTCTAGATGATTTTGGATATATAGTATGATATATAGCCATATATAAAGCAGCTACAAGAATCTGTGCTCCATAAAGCATAAGAATCTTCTTCTCCATATAATGTAAATATAATGATAAATAACATAAAAAATGAATTATAAATACAAAAACAATCTGTCTATTTAACAGTTTATTTTGCTTATCACTATTAGATGATTTAAATACTGTAAAACAAGTTAGAGTATAGAAAACCATTAATACTATTATTATATATTTAGTTAATTCCGTTATTATATGAATCATATTACACCTACATTATTCCTCTGTAAAAATGTCCCTTCGTTACTTCTCCTATGTCAGTATTATCTTCTATATCATATACAAATCTATTGATATACTTATCTAATACTTTTTTTGCTTGTGTAGAAGTCTCTATTGTTAAATCTATTCTATAATGTTTAATTCCCATATTAATTATATCTTCACAATAATCTAATATAGACATTGGTACAGGATTATACATTACATTATAACAATACTTACATACATTTCTTACAGTAAATTTAAAATTCTTTCTATCCTTTAATATAATATATTTTTCTTGCTTATCACATTTTAACGTGTTTTTATTAACGCATTGAGCTGAATACATTACATTATTATAACCATATACAATTAGTTCACTATTACTATTACATATATTCTTTAACTCTTCTTTATTTTGTTCAACAGGTAATGTAATAATAGGATTATCAAGTAATTGATTATAAAATTCTATAGCTTTGCTATTATAAGAATACATAGAATAATCTAAAATAATATTTGTTGTAATATTATTTTCATAAATATATCCTAATTCATCTATATTTCTTATTACTACACCATCTGAAACCTTAATAATATCTAACCACTCTTTATTAGATGCTTGTTTTCTAAAAATATGAGGTAATACAATATATATTTTTTTGTTAGCAGATTTAATCTTTTCTACATTATCTAATAACGATTTATTATTAAAAAACACTTCATCTAAATATATATTTTCCACTTCTTTATAAGACAATACTATATCTAATAAGTTTTCGTTAGAAACCATAACTGAAACTAATTTCTTATTATTACTATTGATTGTTAAATTATTTTCTATACAAGATGGTTTTATATGCTCAATTTTTCTTTGATAAGAATTAGTAATTGATTGCTCTAAAGCTTCTATACCATCTCTTCTTAATTGATTAATTGCTTTAATAGGTAAAAATATATTTTCATCCATTAAAACATTAATATCATTTATTATATATCTGGTATCACCAAGTTTAGATACTTTACTTATAATATCTTCCTTTGATAGAGGTTTATTAGTTGCCTCTAAAACCATATCCCCTTCTACAAATACACATATATTATTATACCCAATTTCTATAATAGCAGAATTGCCTTTATATAACTTTAAAATAATGTTAATATTTTCTTTCATTTGATTGCCATTATATTTATCACTTAATTCACTTAACAAACTATTATTTCTTGTTCTATATATTGGCATTCCAACTTTTATAGCATTAAGGCTTTTGGCATTAAGACTAACATCACTACCTACACTTGCTTCTACATTAGAAGTTAATTCAATATTTATACTTCCTCGTATCTCCAATATATCTTTTAGATGTATATCTTCCTTTGCCTTAAATGTTATCTTACCACTAACTATTTTCTCAACTTTTCCTACACATACGCCTTCATGGTTAGGTCTCATCATTGACATCATATCTACTCCATTATGAGTATTTAAATATCCATTTGTAAAACCGCCTCTATTATATATTTCTCTAAGATTATTAATATTTTCTTTATTAATATTTACAACACTAATATTATTAAAATATCCATCAACAGCTTCTCTATAAGTCTTTACTGCTTGAGCCACATATTCTTTTGATTTCATTCTACCTTCAATTTTAAAAGAATCTACACCTGCTTCAATAAGCTGTGAAACCATAGAAACCGCACACATATCCTTAGAACTTAAAACATATTTTTCCTTATTGTTAATACATTTATCATCAGCAAATACGTCATAAGGAAGTCTACATGGTTGAGCACATCTTCCTCTATTACCACTTCTACCACCAATCATACTACTTAACAAACATTGTCCTGAATATGAGTAACATAATGCTCCTTGTACAAACACTTCTATTTCAAGTCCAGTCTTTTCTTTTATCTCTTTAATCTCAAATAAGCTAAGCTCCCTAGCTGGCACCACCCTTTGGGCACCATAATCAGCTAGTAGCTTAGCTCCATATACATTAGTAACTGTCATTTGTGTACTGCCATGCAACGAAATATTAGGAAAATGTTCACGTATATAAGTAAATACACCCATATCTTGAACAATCACTCCGTCTAATCCTGCTTCGTAATAAGGAAATAAATAGTCATATAATTCATTAATTTCTTGCTCTTTAAACAAAGTATTAATTGTCATATATACTTTTCTTCCATATAAATGTGCATAGTGTACTGCACTTATAACTTCTTCTTCATTAAAATTATTAGCATATGCTCTCGCACCAAACCTTGATCCACCTATATATACTGCGTCTGCTCCAGCTTGTATTGCGGCAACAAATGCTTCATATGAACCTGCAGGTGCTAGTATTTCTGGTTTTTTCATTGTCTCTTTTTCTCTGCCTCTAATTGAATAATTTTTCTTTGTAAAGCACTTACTTGTTCTTTGTATTCCTCAACAAGTTTTAATGATGATTCATGCTTTATCTGTAATTCTATAATCTCATGTCTTAAATCATATAATTGTTTTTCTTTTTGATCATCTTCATTTTCCAAAGCATTTTTCTGTTGTGATGCCTTAAAATAATCATCAGCTATGTTAATAGCTACAAGTAAATTTTGATATTCTGCATTTAATCTTCTAAATTGCTCACTTGCCTTACACTCCGCACTTTTGCTATTAATATATGTTGCTACACTTTGCAAATAATCATTGCTTTCATAACCACTTAAAGTATATACTCTTCCATTAATTACTACTGGTATATCGTTTTTGTTAGCCATAATATAATCTCTCCTCATTTTATGTACTTTGCATTAAATGTTCCAATCCAAAATGTTCATAACACATATTTGATACAACCCTACCTCTAGGTGTTCTATTAATAAACCCGTTTTTAATTAAATATGGTTCATACACATCTTCTATTGTTCCTGCATCTTCACCAATTGCTGCTGCTAATGTATCTAACCCTACTGGACCACCATTAAACTTATACATCATCGTTTCAAGTATATTTCTGTCCACTTGATCAAGTCCCATAGAGTCAACTTCTAATCTATCTAGTGCAATCTTAGCCACATCATAATCAATTATTCCATCATGTTCAACTTCTGCAAAATCCCTAACTCTTTTTAATAATCTATTTGCTAACCTAGGTGTTCCTCTTGACCTCTTCGATATTTCTTCTGCTCCAAATATATCTATTCCAACACCTAAAACATCAGCACTTCTCATTATAATACGTTCTAATTCTTTATTGGTATAGAATTCTAATCTATTAACAACTCCAAATCTATCTCTTAGAGGTGCTGTAAGCATACCAGCCCTTGTTGTAGCTCCTATTAATGTAAACTTAGGTAAGTCTAATCTTATAGACCTTGAAGTTGCACCTTTTCCAATAATAATATCTATTGCATAATCTTCCATTGCTGGATATAGCACTTCTTCTACTTGTCTATTTAATCTGTGTATCTCATCTATAAATAACACATCATTTTCTTGCAAATTATTAAGAATAGCTGCAAGTTCTCCTGGTTTTTCTATTGCAGGTCCAGATGTTATTTTAAGATTAACACCCATTTCATTAGCTACAATAGATGCTAATGTTGTCTTACCAAGTCCAGGAGGTCCATATAATAAAACATGATCTAGAGCTTCTCCTCTTTGCTTTGCTGCTTCTATAAATATTTTAAGGTTATTCTTTGCCTTTTCTTGTCCAATATAATCCTTTAAATATTCTGGTCTTAAATTTTTTTCTATCTTACTATCTTCATTTGTTACATCCGTAGATATTATTCTATCAACCATTATTTCACCT